>JBOFIZ010000060.1:0-18373 GCA_051650425.1 Bacteroidales bacterium | reverse complement strand
TCCTGAAGTCCTGCACGACTACGACGAACAGCATCACTGATAGCAATAATGGCATCGTTTTGTCCGACAACACGTTGATGCAACTCTTCTTCAAGATGTAACAACTTCTCTTTTTCAGTTTGTTGCATTTTACTAACCGGGATACCGGTCCATTTAGAAACGATATCGGCAATATCTTCAGCGCCAACTTCTTCTTTGATCATCGCTGTCGGACCTTGAATAGCGATCAAGTCGTTTTGATAATCTTCGATAGATTGTTCGGCTTCTTTAATTCGACCGTAACGAAGTTCGGCAACTTTACCGAAATCGCCGTTTCTTTCTGCTTGATCAGCTTCAAACCGGAAAACTTCAATATCTTGTTTTTTTGCCTGAATTTTATTGATCAAATCTCTTTCAGATTCCCATTTGGATTTCATAAGAGATTCATCTTGTTTCAAATTCGCAATCTCAGCAGATAGTTGTTCAACTTTAAGCTCATCGTTTTCACGTTTGATAGCTTCGCGTTCGATTTCCAATTGTTTAATACGTCTGGAGATTTCATCCAGATTTTCAGGAACAGAGTTTACTTCCAAACGTAGTTTTGAAGCCGCCTCGTCCATTAAGTCGATAGCTTTATCCGGCAGGAATCGGTCAGTTATATATCTGCTTGACAATTGAACTGCAGCAATAATAGCTTCATCTTTGATACGAACTTTATGGTGATTCTCATATTTCTCTTTCAATCCACGAAGGATAGAAATAGAAGTCAATTCATCCGGTTCGTTAACCATTACCATTTGGAAACGTCTTTCGAGAGCTTTGTCTTTTTCAAAATATTTCTGATATTCTTCAAGCGTAGTTGCTCCGATAGATCTCAATTCACCTCTGGCTAGTGCAGGTTTAAGTATATTGGCAGCATCCATTGCACCTTCACCTTTACCGGCTCCGACTAATGTGTGGATTTCATCAATGAAAAGGATAATTTCACCTTCAGCTTTTGTTACTTCTGTTACAACAGCTTTTAAGCGTTCCTCAAATTCGCCTTTATACTTAGCACCGGCAACTAAAGCACCCATATCTAATGAATAGATTTGTTTGCTTTTAAGATTATCAGGCACATCACCACGAATAATACGATGTGCAAGACCCTCTGCGATAGCTGTTTTACCAACCCCAGGCTCACCTATAAGGATAGGATTGTTTTTAGTACGACGACTTAAAATTTGAAGAACACGTCTGATTTCATCGTCGCGCCCGATTACTGGATCAAGCTTGCCGCTTTCAGCTCTTTCGTTTAGATTGATTGCATATTTGCCAAGAGACTGATAGGTTTCTTCAGCAGATTGAGAAGTAACTTTTTCGCCTTTGCGAAGCTCTTGAATAGCAGCTTCTAATTGTTTTGCTGTAAGTCCGGCATCTTTCAGAATAGTTCCGGCGCTGTTCTTTTCTTCAATAATAGCTAATAATATATGCTCCATTGAAACATATTGGTCTCCCATCTTATTAGCCAGATTGATAGCTTTTTGAAGGACGTTATTAGCGTCTCTGCTTAAATAAGGCTCTCCTCCTGAAACTTTTGGATACGAATCTATTTCACGATCAATAACTCGTGATACAGTCTGTAAACTTACTTCTGTTTTTTGGAAAAGAAAATTAATAATGCTTTCCCCTACTTGTATTATACCTTTTAGTATATGCGTAGGTTCTATTGCTTGCTGATTGTTTGCAGCCACAATCTCAATTGCTTTTTGGATAGCTTCTTGAGACTTGATTGTAAAGTTATTCATGTTCATAAGCAAATCTCCTATATGTTATTTCTTAGGTTTAGGCTTTTCAATTTTTTTGCCATTTATTAAAAAATGACTTTTTGACCATTTATTTACAATAACACTTGAATTGCGTGATTGTTTTGTCAGTGTTTTATTTAAAATAAAAAAATTGTCAGATAAAGAGTTTTTTACTTATTTAATCCATATTGAATGCGAATTGATATGCTATGATATTTCTTGAGAATCAATGTTTGGTACATAACAGATAAACGGGAAAGTCTGCATTTTTGATGAAAATGCAGACTTTCCCGTTTATATAAGTTGCAGACTTAGTTTGAAAAATTAGATTCTGAATACTTGATATTCATATTGTCTATAAGAAATGCATAATTAAATAAGAGCTCATCATTATATTCACTGCATTTAAATTCACTTTCAGCAATGCTTTTTTCTTTTAGCAGTAGTAAAATGAGATTCTTATTTGGCGTATGCATCTGCAATTGTGCCAGATATTTATATGAGTGAGTAGGAGATATATTTACATCGTTCGCTCCTGTATTTATCGCTATAGCCGGGTATATATGCTTTTTATTTATATTATGTATTGGTGATACTTTCAGAGTCTTCTCTAAATTAGATTTATTCGTAATGTGATATGCCGAATCTAATGGGAAAATCATTTGATCTAAATCACGATGACGAATTAAATCATATACACCTCTGTTTAATAATGCAACTCGGCATATTTCTGGATTTGTATTTAGTAAATGAGCTATAGCAGTAGCTCCGAACTCTCTTCCTGATAAGCACAAGTTTTCTTTATTCGTGTATTTGTTCTTAAAAAGATAATTCAGTATACATGATATTTCGCTTGCTTTATCTTCTAAATATACACTGGAATTAGGACTGTCCAGACGTTTATGAGCAAAGATAAATCCTTGCTCCAATAGTGCAATTCGAGAATAATTAAATCTATTAGCAAATAGATTGTAGCCAGTTGAAAAATCAAAAAACAATAATGGATTTTTCCCGTTGCGAATCATTCCTTTTTTATAGCAGAGAACAATATCCATATTATTCCCATTTTTATCCGGAACAGAGATATACTCTGATTCAAAATCAGAGGGATTAAACTTCAAATCAATTAAAGATGTTATGGGATACGTTTCATTTGTTGAGTCTAAAGAAACAGAATATAATGTATGAGGCATAATAAGGGATTCGTTAAGAATAAATGCTTTACATCCGTTTCTTTCAGTAATTAACTCAGAGCGTCCACTTGTAGGTATCGTTAATGCATGAGCTTTCCAATCATCTTTATGAATAAGTATACCTTCGTGTTTTTTCAGACTCTGTAGTGTGAAAATAATCTCGTCTTTTAGGATATTAATTGTTGCTGCAGGATAATCTGTTGTATATAATATTTGCCATTTTTTGTCGGCTAGATTGTATCCAAGAAGTTGAGACTGATTATTAACAGTTCTGAATAGGTATATATATTTTTCATCAGCACCCTTTATGGAAGCATTTCGATCTTTAAGATACAACTTCGCTATTTGATTAGGTTCATTCTTTTTGCTATTAAGATCTAACGAATAAATATCCAGTCTGTCTTCAATCTGAGAAAGTTCGCTAATAAATAACTTTTCGTTGGCCAGAATTACATTTAGATTATTGTTGATTATTCCAGACCCCTTAAAGACTATAGTAGATTTCTTCTTGCGAAGATTATAAAAGTACACATTGTTTTCATTAGATTGCTTTGTTGATCCTATGTAATAGAATCCATCATTAACCCAAATCGGTTTCAGATTATAAGCAATTGCTTCAGTTGAGTCATAGAGTGGCTTATTTGCCGATAAAGAATGTATACGAATAATGTATTTATTATTCGTGGTACTCTGTTGTGGTATGGCCAAATATTTTCCATCACCGGATATAGCTGTAGTAGTAATTTGTTCCTCCTGAACAGAGCTGTTTTTGTATGAGTCAATTCGGATAGGTATCAAATCTTCTGCATGCATCTTGTAAAGACTAAGACTATCCTGATTCATTCCTTGTTTATAATAATAGAGTGTGTCATTAAGCAACTCAATCATAAAAAAACGAGGTGTCGAACTTAACTCTGAAATCCTTTTCTCCAAACTTTCTTTAATAGGAGATTTGTCAAAATAATTGGTGGTTAAAGCCATTTGCTCGTTAAGCCAGTTTTCTCTGGTTTGGTCTGAGTCAGATTCTAACCATTGATATTCATCTGTAACTTCTATATCATATAAAGTATCAACGGTTGTATTGTTTTCAGCATATGGATAGTTATAACTTTTTAAACCACAGCTATGCAGAAGTGAGAAGGATAATAATATTACAAGTAGATATGACTTATTATGCTCCATTGTGTGTGTAAATTATAAAGAGGATAAGTAGTATAACAACTTATCCTCTTCCAGTTATGTAATTGTTTTTATCTTATATACGATCAAGAACAACACGAATCAAATCACTGATAGAGTTTTTGTAATTACTGTTTGCCTCTTTTATTAAGCGATTTGCAATAATAGAACATACTGTAACAGCTTTATGTCCCATTAGCTTAGAAAGACCAGCTAAAGCAGAACTTTCCATCTCGTAATTTGTAACACAATACCCGTTATAAGAGAATTTCTCAATTTTCTCATTCAAATGAGGATCAGCAAGTGGAAGTCTTAACTCCCGGCCTTGTGGACCATAAAAACCGTTTGCAGAAATAGTAACACCTCTTACCATATCAGCTTGAGCGATTCGCTCCACTAATTCAACGTCAGCATCTACTACGTAAGGAGCAGCCCAATGACGTGAATATCCTGTTTGTTGGCAAAAAGCATCTTCAAAATCCAGATCAACAACTTTATTTCGTCCTGCATAGAAATTAAGAACCCCATCAAAACCGATTGATTTCTCCGAAACGCAGAATGTTCCAACCGGAACATGTTTTTGTAATCCACCACTTGTTCCAATTCTAACTAGTGTTAGTTGTTTGAATTCTGGGTTATCTGTACGTGTTGTAAAATTTATATTTGCCAAAGCATCTAATTCATTTACAACAATGTCTATATTATCTGTACCAATACCATGAGAAAGAACCGTTAATCGTTTACCTTTATATGTTCCGGTAATTGTACGGAACTCACGGCTTTGTACTTCAAACTCTTTAGAATCAAAAAATGATGCTACAAGATCGACTCTACCCGGGTCACCTACCAAAATAACTTTATCGGAGATTTGCTCCGGCTTCAAATGAAGATGAAAGATAGTACCATCTCCATTTATAATTAATTCAGATTCAGGATAGTGTTTCATAACATAAAAATTTATTTTTATAATAGATTGAAGCTGTTACTTCTGATTATTCGCTGGACGAGCAATCGTCTCACGCATAGTAGTATCAGCTTCTAAATTCTTCATTTTATAATAGTCCATGATGCCCAGATTTCCTGAACGGAAAGCTTCTGCCATTGCTTTTGGAACTTCTGCTTCGGCTTCGATCACTTTAGCACGTGCTTCCTCAGCTTTTGCTTTCATTTCTTGTTCAAGAGCAATTGCCATTGCACGTCTTTCTTCAGCCTTTGCTTGTGCAATATTTTTGTCAGCTTGAGCCTGGTCCATTTGTAACACTGCACCAATATTTTTACCGATATCCATGTCGGCAATGTCAATGGATAAGATCTCAAAAGCAGTTCCGCTGTCCAATCCTTTTTTCAAAACTAATTTTGAAATAGAATCAGGATTCTCCAGTACGGTCTTATGAGATGCTGATGACCCAATAGAAGATACAATACCTTCACCAACGCGTGCCAAAATAGTATCTTCTCCAGCTCCACCGACAAGTTGCTTGATATTTGCACGAACGGTTACACGAGCTTTTGCAATTAACTGAATACCATCTTTAGCAACAGCAGCAACAGGAGGCGTATCAATAACTTTAGGATTAACAGACATTTGGACAGCTAAAAAAACATCGCGTCCTGCAAGGTCAATAGCTGTAGCCATTTGGAAATTCAAATCAATGTTTGCTTTTGAGGCTGAAACGAGTGCGTGTACAACTCGTTCTACATGTCCCCCTGCCAGATAATGAGCTTCTAACTCGTCACGTGTCAGGTTTTTAAGTCCAGCTTTGTGAGCTTCAATCATTGCTCTTACAATAACAGATGGTGGAACTTTACGAAACCTCATCAGCATTAATTGAAGTAATGAAATGTGTACTCCGGAGATCTTAGCTGAAAACCAGAGTGGAAACGGTACAAAGTAAAAGAATAAAATGATAAGAAAGGATACTATGACCCACAAAATAATTGTTGTTTCAAGCATAGTTGTAAAATATTAATGATTATTTTTTGTTTTCAACAATAACTGTGTTTCTTTCAATACGAACGACTACGACGAATTTATTTTCTTCAATATAACCGCTTTCGGATTTGGCCTCAAAAAAATTTTCACCGTCTGTAACTTTCCCCATTGGGTTAAGTCTGGATACTGTTGTTAATGTCTCGCCGGCATGTAGTTTGTTAATATTCGTATCTGTTATTTTAAAGTTCAACTCTTTTTTTAGTGCAGCCTTGTCAAAAAGCTTAGATTTAATGCAGATATAGAAAAAAAGAATAAATAAACAGACAGATATGACTGCGGTTATAATAAGTCCAGATAGTCCAAAAGTATGAAAAGAATAATATAAACCTATTATAGCTAATACACCTCCGGCAATTCCTCCAACTGTAATACCCGGTAATACGAATATTTCTATTAGTATAAGAAAGATTGCTAATATTAATAATGTTGTGACAATTACTATTTCCATAATATGCTATTTGAAAATTTTGAGTAAATGAATAGGTGCAAAGATATTCTTTTTGTTGAATCTGCAAAATTATATAAATGAACATTTCGTTATTTTGAATATTGGATTAAAGATATAACAGTTTGCCATCTGTGTTAAACTCCAATTTTAGAATTAGTTTTGAGCATTGCTTGTTTCTTGTTGTTTTGAAATAATGAAGTTAAAAGAGAGGTGTTGCTGCCAGAATGAATTTAGGCTTGTTATGTAACAGTAGGATGTGTCGACACTGAGATGTAAAGAAAGAAAATCTCTTATTATCTATCCGTGTATTAATAACGTTTCTTTTTTTAGGATTTCATTTGCTTGAACTTTGATTTTGGATGGTTGTTCTTTCTTTATATAAAAATGCGTGTATGGAAAGTAAACCTTATAGAATAGGATTAGCCTTAAGTGGAGGAGGAGCAAAGGGTTTTGCTCATATTGGTGCAATAAAAGCTCTGGAAGAATATGGATTGACTCCCGATATAGTTTCCGGCGTAAGTGCGGGATCTCTGGTCGGATCACTTTATTGTGACGGACATACTTCTGAGGAAATGATTGAAATGTTTCGACCAATAAAGTTTTTAGATTTCGCAGAAATAGTAGTGCCTAAGAAAAGTTTTTTGACTATGAATGGTTTTAAGAATTTTTTGAAAAACAATTTGTCGACTAATACTTTTGAAGGTTTAAAGAAGCCTTTGATGATTGTAGCAACGGATCTTGATCATGGAAATAGCATTACATTTAAGAGTGGAGATAAATTAATTGATAAAATTGCAGCATCATGTTCAATTCCTGTATTATTTTCGCCACAGAATATCGATGGTGTAAATTATGTAGATGGTGGTGTACTAAAGAATTTCCCTGTGACTCCATTAATACCGTTGTGTGATATTGTGATTGGGGTGAATGCGACTCCTTTGGTTTTGAAGGAATATAAGAAATCGATCATTAGCATTGCTGAACGTTCATATACTTTTATGTTTAAGGCAAATAGTTTTCAGGATATGCAATTGTGCGATTTGATTATAGAGACCAAAGAGACGTATAGTTATAGCCTGTTTGATACACAGCACGTGAACGAGATTGTCGATATAGGTTATAATGCAACAATTCAGGCTCTTGAGCAGAGTAATGCTAAAACACATATAATGCAATATGCAAAACAAAAATTTATACACGACTAAATGATGCATAATAGATTAATGATATATCAGGTTTTGCCTCGTTTGTTTGGCAATTGTAATGAGGATTTGACCTTTGATGGCTCATTAAAAGAAAATGGGACTGGGAAATTCTCTGATTTTACAGAGAAAGCTCTTCAGGAGATTTCAAAACTGGGCTGCAACGCAATATGGTATACAGGTGTTATAGAGCATGCTACTAAAGAAGATTTTTCTCTATATGGTGTAAAAAAAGATAATCCATATGTCGTTAAAGGAAAAGCAGGCTCTCCTTATGCAATTAAAGATTATTATGACGTTAATCCTTATTTAGCAGATAATGTTTCAAATCGGATTGGAGAGTTCGAACAATTAATTGAGCGGACACATTTAGCCGGGCTCAAAGTTATTATTGATTTTGTTCCAAATCATGTTGCCAGAGTTTATTCTTCAGACGCAAAACCAGAAGGCATAAAAGATTTTGGTTCTGAAGATGATACTACATGTGCGTTTACCCCGAATAATAATTTTTATTATATTCCATATCAGGTTTTCGCAGGTCAATTTGAGTTAGGAGAGGGGGAATCTCAGTATAAGGAATATCCGGCTAAAGCAACAGGGAATGATTGTTTCCATGCATATCCTACCGTAAATGACTGGTATGAAACGGTGAAGCTTAATTATGGTGTCGATTATTCGGCATGGGGAGCGAAACATTTTGATCCGATTCCTGACACTTGGTTTAAGATGTATGATATACTTAAGTACTGGGCTGAAAAAGGAGTTGATGGGTTTCGTTGTGATATGGCAGAAATGGTTCCGGTCGAATTTTGGGGATGGATCATACCTAAAATTAAGCTTTTATACCCTGAACTGATTTTTATTGCAGAAGTCTATAATCCTGATCAATATTATAGCTATGTGTTTAATGGCAAATTTGACTACTTATATGATAAAGTTGGATTGTATGACACAATAAAAGGAGTTATCAGAGGTGAACTGCCTGCAAGTTCTCTGACATCATGTTGGCAACGATTAGGTGATGTGAGCAATTATATGCTTAATTTCATGGAAAATCATGATGAACAAAGGATTGCATCGCCTTTTTTTGCAGGAAGTGCTGAAGCCGGTTTCGCAGGTATGATTGTTTCAACTTGTATGTCTAAAGCTCCATTTATGCTTTATTTTGGTCAGGAGTTGGGAGAAGAAGCGATGGACACAGAAGGATTTAGTGGGCAGGATGGGCGTACTACGATTTTTGATTTTTGGAGTGTAGAAAGTATTCGACACTGGTATGATCATGGAAATTGTGAGGAGCGCTTATTATCAGGCAGACAAAAACAAATTCGTCAATTTTATAAATCAATCTTGAATATTGCAGAAAATGAGAAAGCGATAACCGAAGGTTTATTTTTCGATTTAATGTATGTAAATCCTTCTTCTGAATATTTTAATCAGGATAAGCAATATGCATTTTTAAGAAAATATGAGGATGAATTAATTTTGATAGTTGTTAATTTTGATATTTATGAGCAGGATTGTAAAGTAGTTATTCCGAAACATGCATTCGATTACCTAGAGATAGAAGAACGGGCAGAAATAGAATGTAAGGAGTTGTTGTCAAAAATGACACTTTATCAATCACTATCAGTTTTAGCTCCTTTTAGAACACGTGTTCCCGCACAAAGCGGAGTCATATGGAAAATCAGACTTTAGTCTTGTTTTTTAATTTGTAAATCTTATTTTTGCCCTTAAGGATTTCCTTTAAGGGCAAATTCTATTATAAATAAACTATAAAATTAGAAATTATGGAATACAGACAAATGGATTCTTATCCCGAAAGACAAGGGCAAGCCGTATCGGCATTAATTCGTAAAGTATATGGCTGGATGTCAATTGCTCTATTAATTACCGGGGCAACAGCAGCCCTCGTTGCAAATAATCATAATGTAATTAATTATTTAATGACGAATAGCTGGGCTTTTTGGGGCTTATTTATACTGCAATTAGGAATGGTTATTTTTCTTTCTGCACGTGTAGAGAAAATGTCGGTAACAACTGCTTCTACAGTATTTATTCTTTATTCATTCATAACAGGTGTTACATTCTCTATGCTATTTATGATTTACACAACGGAGTCAATCGCATCTACATTTTTTATTACAGCGTCTGTTTTTGCAGTGATGAGTATATTTGGGTTTATGACTAAAAAAGATTTAACATCTGTAGGAAGTCTGTCTTTTATGGCTTTAATAGGTATCATTATTGCTAGTGTGGTAAACATCTTCTTGCACAGTACAACTCTTTATTGGATAATTACTTATGTGGGTGTTTTGATTTTTGTTGGATTAATTGCATATGATACTCAAAAACTTAAAACTTTGGCATTGGTTCAAGGAGAAGAAATGAAATCGAAATTGGCTATTTTGGGGGCTTTAACTCTTTATTTGGATTTTATTAATTTATTCTTGATGCTTTTACGTATATTTGGCAGAAGAAACAATTAATAAGCCCAAAACACAATTAAAAGTTAGAGTTTAGTAAAATGAAAAAAACGATTGCAATGATGGTTGCTGCTGGTGTATTTACAGCTTGCTCTACAACACAGAAAGAGCAAAAAAACGATGATTTTAATTATGTCGTTGAAAATTTTGCAGATGTGCAAATGTTACGTTATAAAGTTCCCGGATTTGAGAACTTATCAACAGCACAAAAAGCATTAATTTATCATTTGACAGAAGCTGCGGCAGCTGGCCGTGATATCTTATATGATCAGAACTGTAAATGGAATCTACCTGTTCGTAGAACATTAGAGGCTATTTACGAAAATTATAAAGGGGATAAAGACTCTCAGGAATATAAAAACTTTGAAGAATATCTTAAGTTAGTATGGTTTAATAATGGTATTCATCATTATAACTCTACAGATAAACTTCAACCTAAATTTTCTGAAGCATTTTTCGCAGAACAGGTAAGTGCTTTGGATCCGGCTGCAGTTCCTGCTAAAGCAGGGCAGTCTGTAACTGAATTTATAGCTGAAATTTCACCGGTAATATTTAATCCATCTGTACTTCCAGTGCGAGCTAATCAAAAAGATGGTGAAGACTTAGTAGCTACATCTGCGAATAATTATTATGAAGGTGTAACTCAGGCAGAAGCAGAAGCGTTTTACAATAAAATGAAAGATCCGAAAGATAACACTCCGGTATCTTATGGTTTGAATAGTAAATTGACAAAAGTTGACGGTCAGGTTGTTGAACAAGTTTGGAAGGTAGGAGGATTATACTCTCCTGCAATTGAAAAGGTTGTCTCTCATTTAGATAGTGCTTTGGCATATACTGAAAATCCACAGCAGAAAGCCGTAATCGAAACTCTTATCAAATACTATAACACTGGTGATTTGAAAGACTTTGACGAATATGCTATTCTTTGGGTTAAAGATTTAGATTCGAAAGTTGATTTTGTTAATGGATTTACTGAGAATTATGGAGATCCACTAGGACTGAAAGCTAGCTGGGAGTCAGTTGTTAATTTCAAAAATGAGGAAGCAACTAAAAGAACAGAACTAATTTCAGCGAATGCTCAATGGTTTGAGAATAATTCACCAGTAGATGACAAATTCAAGAAAGAGGAAGTTAAAGGAGTTTCAGCTAAAGTAATAACTTTAGCTATGCTGGGTGGAGATACATATCCGACAACACCGATTGGTATTAATCTTCCAAACTCTAACTGGATTCGCCGTGATCATGGATCTAAATCTGTAACGATTGAGAATATTACAGAGGCCTATGATGCAGCTTCTCAAGGTAATGGTTTTGGCGAAGAGTTTATCTGGAGTGATAAAGAACGTGAGTTGATTAAAAACTATGGATTTATTGCTGATAATCTTCATACTGATTTACACGAATGTTTAGGACATGGCTCAGGTAAACTTCTTCCTGGTACAGATCCGGATGCTCTAAAAGCGTATGGTTCTCCTCTTGAAGAAATGAGAGCGGATCTTTATGCTTTGTATTTCATGGCTGATCCTAAAACTACAGAGCTTGGTTTATTACCAACAGCTGATGCTTATCAAGCAGAATATTATAAATATCTGATGAATGGCTTAATGACTCAATTAACAAGAATTCAGCCAGGTAAAACTATTGAACAAGCGCATATGCGTTGTCGTGCTGCAATTGCTCAATGGGTCTTAGAGAAAGGACAAGCTGATAAAGTTGTCGAGTTGGTTCAGCGCGATGGTAAAACTTTTGTAGTCGTAAATGATTATGAAAAAATGAGAGGTTTAATCGGACAATTACTTGCCGAGATCCAACGTATCAAATCAGAAGGAGATTATGAGGCAGGTAAGAATATGATTGAAAACTATGGAGTGAAAGTGAATCCGGATTTGCATAAAGAGATTCTTGAACGTTATGCGAAATTAAATGTTGCTCCATGGAGAGGATTTGTTAATCCAACTTATACAGCGATCTACGATGCCAACGGAAATATCACAGATGTTACTGTGTCATTTAATGAAGGCTATGCAGAACAAATGCTTAGATATTCGAAAGAATATAATGCTTTACCGTCTTATAACTAAGAGGGCATATTTAAATAAAAAAGAAGAGGAGGTCTTATGATCTCCTCTTCTTTTTTATTGTTGCTTAGCCCATTCTATTATTGTCTGGCTATGAATATTTACTCCAAACTCGCTAGCTTTTCTTAAAATATTTATGGCTAATTCATGTTTTCTGTCTTCTGGACAATATCTGAAGTATGCTTCAGCTGCTCTTACATGAGCAGCATCAGGCATAGGAAATTCTCTTTTGTCAGGTAGCCCAAACTCATTATCGGGTAACTCCCGTCTCTCCTCGGCGTTTAATACATCTTGTCTCATAGTGAATTAATTTAGAGTTTATTGTTTTATGACTAAACAGTTTCTATTCTATTTGGTTTTATATAAAGTACGAAATGCACATTTATATTAGTATAAATGCTTTTTATATTATTAATTTGTGGCATTAATTTTTGAATACTATATTGTAGCTATGAATAAATATTACTCTATTATATTTTTTATATTGATATTTTTTCCTTTGGCCGCTCAACGAGGATTTGATCAGCAAACCCAAAATCAGTTGGATGAGGCTATAAGGAACAGCAGCCTCTATATAAAAGAGAAGGAGGATAAATTACAAACACTTAAATCAAAAGAAAATAATCAACTGAATTCAGAGGATAATTATCTTTTATTCAAAGATCTGGCATCTGAATATCGCCCATTCAAAAGTGATTCTGCTCTATTCTATGCAAAACAAGCATTAAATACGGCAAATGCATTAAAGAGTTCTTTTTTGATAGCTGAATCACAGTTGACTTTAGCTTCCATTTATAATACGAATGGTATGTATAAAGAATCGTATGAAATATTGAGTTCTCTTCATTCAAAGGATTTACCCGAGCCCCTGAAGGTTTTTTATTATGGTGTTTCTGCTGAACTTTATCGATATATGGATGCTTTTGCTTCAGATAAAGAATTACGGAGTTTTTATAATAAGCAGCGAATATTATATCAAGATTCATTGTTGCAGATTTCTGATCCAGCTGATTTAAATACAAAACTTGTAAAAGCGGATCGGATGGTTGACCAAGGGCGAATAGATGAAGCTATTCTTTTGTTAACAAATATTCAGCAGGAAATGACTCCTTCGGATAGAAATTATGCATTAACATCTAATGCGTTATCTAAAGCATATAAAAAACTGGGTAATCTAACGAAAGAAAAAGAAGCATTGGCACTTTCTGCTATATCTGACATAAAAAATGCAGTAAAAGAAAATACGTCATTAGGAACACTTGCTTTACAACTGTATAAAGAAGGACATTTAGACGAAGCATATAACTATATCCGTTTTGCCTTAGATGATGCTTTGGTGTCTGATTCAAAGCTACGATCAATTGAAATATTACGTATTCTTCCTGAAATAGACAAGGCATATAAAGAGCAATCTGAAGCTGATAAACGTAAACTAATGGTATTCTTTATAATAGTATCTGTTTTATCTGTGTTTTTATTAGCATCATTCTTTTATATTCTTTTACAGAAGAAGAAATTAGTTTCTGCGAATCAAAAAATCTTCGATTTTAATGAAGAATTGAAGAAACTAAATGCTGATTTAATAATCAAAAACAGTGAAGTCTCGGAGGTTAATACAAAGCTATCACAGTTAAATCATATCCAGGGTGGCTATATAGCGAAGTATTTAAAATTGTGTTCAGTTTATATAGGTAAAATGGATGATTTCCGTAGATCTTTATTGAGAAAAGCATCAGCTGAAAATACAAAAGAGTTGATTCAAATTTTAAAATCAAAGGAATGGCTAGATGATGAATTGAAGGCTTTCTATAATGATTTTGATCGAGCCTTTCTTGATTTGTATCCCAATTTTGTGGACTCATTCAATAACCTCTTAGCAGATGATGAGAAAATTGAAATAAAACAAGGTGAATTATTAAATACAGAGCTACGAATTTTCGCGTTAATCCGTTTAGGAATCACTGAGAGTTCTCAAATTGCTGATTTCTTAAGATATTCCGTAACCACTATTTATAATTATCGGACTAAAATGCGAAATAGATCGAAAGGTCCTCGAGAAGAATTTGAAAAAGAGGTTATGTTGCTTCAGTAATGCCTCTATTTTATCTACTTATTTTGAGTTGTTTTATTTTTGTAAGTTGCATTATATTAGGTTGTTGTATATTTTTTATTTCTGTTTTTATCTACTTTGTAGCTATATTGAGATGACAAGCTATTTCAAATCGTGATTTAGCCCTATATATTTGCATTATCGACAAACACTTAAAATCATTTTTAATGAAGAAAGCCTTTTTATCTGTAGCATGTGTGATGTCAATTTTGGCTGCAAGTGCTGAGGAGATTAAATCTCCGAACGGAAATCTTATTTTAAATTTTGAAGTAAAAGACGGGGTTCCTGTCTATGAATTAGATTATAAAAATAAACCGGTTATTAAAGAAAGTCGCTTAGGACTTCAGTTAAAAGATCAACCGGATTTAATGGATGGATTTGTTGAATCAGGAGTTAAAACATCAACTTTTGATGAAACGTGGAAACCTGTATGGGGTGAGGTTAAAGAAATCCGTAATCATTATAACGAAATGGAGGTTACATTAAAGCAACCGAATACAGATCGTGAGATGATTGTCAGATTTCGTTTATTTAATGACGGATTAGGTTTCCGTTATGAATTCCCGGAGCAACCAAACTTAAATTACTTTGTAATTAAAGAAGAAAAAACTCAGTTTGCGATGCCAGGTGATATGAATGCGTTTTGGATTCCGGGTGATTATGACACACAAGAGTATAACTATACTAAGTCAAAATTATCTGAGATTCGTTCAAAAATGCCAGAGGCAGTAACTCCAAACTGTTCTCAGAAAACATTCTCAGATACAGGTGTTCAAACTCCTTTAATGCTTAAAAGCGATGACGGTTTATATGTAAATCTTCATGAGGCAGCATTGGTTGATTATTCAACAATGTCTTTGGATTTAGATGATAAGAATATGATTTTCGAATCTCATTTAACTCCGGATGCAATTGGTAATAAAGGATATATGCAAACGCCGACTCAATCACCTTGGAGAACTGTAATTGTAAGTGATAAAGCTCCTGAAATTCTTGAGTCAAAACTGGTTCTTAACTTGAACGAACCTACTAAATATGAAGATACTTCATGGATCAAGCCAATTAAATATATTGGTGTTTGGTGGGAAATGATTACAGGTAAAGGATCTTGGGCTTATACAGATGAGTTGAATAGTGTGAAATTAGGCGAGACAGATTATTCAAAGACTAAGCCTAACGGAAAACATTCTGCTAATACAGAGAAAGTAAAAAGATATATTGATTTCGCTGCTGAACATGGATTTGATCAGGTTCTTGTAGAAGGTTGGAATGAAGGTTGGGAAGATTGGTTTGATAAATCAAAAGATTATGTTTTTGATTTTGTAACTCCTTATCCCGATTTTGATTTAGTTGAGATCAGAGAATATGCGAAGAAAAAAGGTGTTCAACTTCAAATGCACCATGAAACTTCAGGATCTGTTCGTAATTATGAGCGTCATATGGATCAGGCATACCAATTTATGGTAGATAATAATTATAGCTCTGTTAAAAGTGGCTATGTAGGAAATATTATTCCACGTGGTGAGCACCATTATGGGCAATGGATGAATAATCACTACCTACATGCAATTAAGAAGGCTGCGGATTATAAAATTTCTGTGAATGCTCACGAAGCTGTAAGACCAACAGGCTTGCATCGTACATATCCTAACTTGATTGGTAATGAGTCTGCTCGTGGTACAGAGTATGAGTCATTTGGCGGTAATACTCCGGATCATACAACTATTCTTCCATTCACAAGATTAATTGGAGGTCCGATGGACTATACTCCGGGTATTTTTGTTACTCAATTGAATAAGTTGAATCCTGAAAATGATTCATGGGTAAGAACTACATTAGCACGTCAGCTTGCTTTGTATGTTACGATGTATAGTCCTTTACAAATGGCTGCGGACCTTCCGGAACATTACGAACAGTATATGGATGCCTTCCAATTTATTAAAGATGTTGCTGTTGATTGGGATGATACAAAAGTACTTGAAGCGGAGCCAGGAGATTACATTACGATTGCTCGTAAGGCAAAAGGATCAAATAACTGGTTTGTAGGTTCAACTGTAGATGAAAACGGTCACGAAAGTGTAGTAAACTTTAACTTCCTTGATCCAGACAAAAAATATATAGCAACTGTTTATGCTGATGCAAAGGATGCTCATTACGAGAAAAATCCTCAGGCTTATGTTATCAATAAGTATGTTGTAACAAACAAATCTAAATTGAAACAAAAAAGTGCACCAGGTGGTGGTTTCGCTATTAGTGTAATAGAGGTTACAAATCCTTCTCAATTGAAAGGATTGAAAAAGTTATAATAATTCTGTTAGTGAATGAATGTAAGGTTAGATGCTTGAGAAAGTGTCTAACCTTTTTTTTGTTTAATTTAAATCTTTGCTAATTAAATATTTATGTTTTCTCGTTCTAAAAAAATAGAAATAAAATGGTATAAAATGTATTGTAAATTCAACAAAATTCATATCTTTCGGAACCTTTTAGTTAGAACTTAAAATATAAACAATAGACAATGAATAAATCAGAAGTTAGAGGTAAGTTCCAGGAATTATTCGGAACTGACGGAAAATTATTTTTCTCTCCAGGTAGAATTAACTTAATCGGAGAACATACAGATTATAACGGGGGATTCGTTTTACCAGGTGCTGTAGACAAAGGAATGTTAGCAGAAATCCGTTTGAACGGTACTGATAAAGTTCGTGCATTCGCTTATGATTTGAATGAGTATGCTGAATTCGGATTAAACGAAGCAGATGCTCCGACTCAAGGATGGGCTAAATATATTTTCGGAGTTTGCCGTGAAATCATCAAAAGAGGTGGTGTTATCGGTGGTTTCGATACAGTATTCTCAGGTAATGTGCCATTAGGAGCAGGTATGTCTTCTTCTGCTGCATTAGAAAGTACTTATGCTTTTGCTTTAAATCAATTATTCAGTTTGAATATCGATAAATTTGAATTAGCTAAAATCGGTCAATCGACAGAACATAATTATGTAGGTGTTAAATGTGGTATCATGGACCAGTTTGCGTCTGTATTTGGCAGCACAGGTCATTTGATCCGTTTGGATTGCCGTTCATTAGAATATAAATATGTACCATTTAATCCGGTAGGATATAAATTAGTATTGGTTGATTCAGTGGTTAAACACGAATTAGCATCTTCAGCTTACAATAAAAGACGTGAGTCTTGTGAGGCTGCTGTAGCAGCAATTGCAAAAAGACATCCTGAAGTAAAATTCCTTCGTGATGCGACTATGGATATGTTGAATGAAGTGAAAAACGAGATTTCTGCAGAAGATTATATGCGTGCAGAATATGTAATCGGTGAAGTTCAACGTTTATTGGATGCTTGTGATGCTCTTGAAAAAGATGACTACGAAACAGTAGGTCAGAAAATGTATGAAACTCATCATGGGATGAGCAAACTTTACGAAGTTAGTTGTGAAGAGCTTGACTTCTTAAATGACGTAGCTAAAGAATGTGGTGTAACTGGTTCGCGCGTTATGGGTGGCGGTTTCGGCGGTTGTACAATTAACTTAGTTAAAGATGAATTGTATGAGCCATTCATTGAAAAAGTAAAAGTTGCATTCAAAGATAAATTCGGAAAAGAATGTAAAATCTATCCTGTAAATATTGGTGATGGTTCAAGAGAAATCAACGCTTAATTTTGATAGATTATATCAGATATGAAAAGAGGAAGCAAATTTAATTTGCTTCCTCTTTTTTATTTTTCACCATGAAAGGTAATTCAGATATTATAAGTCATCTATTAGTGCCGAGCTTTTTGCATAAGCAGTGCTTTTAGCTTCAAAGAAATCGGTTTTCACCATATTTGCATTAGAGTATTGAGAAACCCAATTCATAGTTTCAGGCTCAGTAAGATTCTCAGGGAATAATGGTTCAAAGCCTAAGCTTGTCC
>JBOFIZ010000059.1:0-1729 GCA_051650425.1 Bacteroidales bacterium | reverse complement strand
CCATTTTCCGAATCAACTGAGCGGAGGACAACAACAGCGTGTGGCTATTGCCCGCGCATTGGTTAACGACCCTGTGATGATCTTAGCCGACGAAGCGACGGGAAACCTCGATACAAGAACTTCGTATGAAGTGATGTCTTTGTTTCAGCAATTGAATGCGCAGGGCAAAACCATCTGTTTTGTTACACATGAGCCGGATATTGCGAATTTCACTACCCGATCTATACGTTTAAAAGACGGATTAATTATCACCGATACGCCAATTACGACTCAAAGTGCTGCTTTAGCATTAGCGTCTCTACCTAAGAATCAGGATTATGAAATGGTATAACTACATAAACATCGCTTATCGGGCTTTGCTCAGAAACAAAACCCGTGCATTTCTGACAATGCTCGGAATTATTATCGGTATTGCATCGGTTATTGCTGTTGTTTCTCTGGGCTCGGCTTCGACAAACAATATCCGCAATGAGATTGCATCTACCGGGACAAACATGATCTTTATTTCTCCTGCCCAACAACAAAGAGGCGGGATCAATATGGGAGCCGGCGATGCTAAATCTCTGACGGAATCAGATCTGAAAGCTTTGAAGAAGGAGTGTAAGTTAATCACAAATGTGTCTCCTTCGGTCAATATCAGTGGCCAGTTAGTTGCCGGAACAAATAATACACCAACATCTCTGAGCGGTGTGGACGTCACGTTTCAGCATATTCGCGATTTGAAAATGCAAAAAGGAATCTTCTTTTCATCAACCGATGTGGAAACCGCGGCTAAAGTCTGTGTGATCGGTAAAACGATCGTTGATAAACTTTTTCCTGACGGAAGTGATCCGATTGGCAAAACCATACGTTTTAAGAATATCCCGTTGAAAGTCATCGGTGTATTGGAAGAACGCGGACAAAACGGGATGGGACAGGATCAGGACAATGTGGTGTATCTCCCCTATTCGACTGTTCAGAAACGGATGCTTGCCATTACGCACTTTAATTCAATTTTCGCGAGTGCAGTATCAGAAGAAGAGTCTGAAAATGCCGTTACGGAGATAAAGTCTGTTATGCGTCGCGCCCACAAACTTAAACCGTCCGATACGGATGATTTTGATATCTTTACACAAGCCGAAATGCTCTCCATGGTTTCCAATGTCACAGGAATGCTTACGGCACTTCTGACCTCTGTTGCAGCTATTTCACTGCTTGTAGGCGGAATCGGGATTATGAATATTATGTATGTAACCGTTACGGAACGTACAAAAGAAATCGGATTGCGCATGTCAATCGGTGCACAAAAACAATTTGTATTGATGCAGTTTTTATCCGAATCGATCATACTCTCGCTAATAGGCGGATTTTTAGGCATTTTGTTGGGTATTATCGTAAGCTATCTGGTATCTTTGTTTCTGAACTGGGAGTTTGTTCTGAATATCGGTTCTGTACTGCTTGCCTTTGGTGTTTGCTTTGCCGAGGGTATATTCTTTGGTTGGTATCCGGCTAAGAAGGCCTCTCAATTAGACCCTATAGTTGCTTTAAGATATGAATAACAAATCAAATAAAATACTCGAAATCGCAATCCATACATCCGTCTGGACAGGCTTTCTGTCGATGCCCTATTTATTGGCTTTTGCGACAGGCTCTCATTATCCGCCTTTTGATCCGGGAGCCTTCGTTATGCCTTTGCAGGTTATCTTTGTGTTCTACCTGAATTACCTCTGGCTGATCAGAAAATTTCTGT
>JBOFIZ010000058.1:0-1312 GCA_051650425.1 Bacteroidales bacterium | reverse complement strand
CGATAGGGAGAGAGTTGGTCGTAGCTCGCAGACCGGATTATATTTATATCGTAACAATGGGACTCACAGGTACTGAAGAAAAAGCCGAATGGGAACGCTTTAAGCATATTCCGGCGGTACGTAATAACCGGATTTTTATATTAGATTCTGACTACGCATGTCAGCCTACGCCGATTTCATTTGTTCAGACTCTGGAAATTATGCACAAACAAATCAGTCAATAATAATATGGAAACAACAGGACTTATACACATCTATACGGGAGACGGTAAAGGGAAAACAACTTCAGCTATCGGGCTTGCAGCGCGGGCTTTGGGTGGAGAATTAAAGGTTTGTTATGTCTCATTTCATAAGCGTCCCGAGTTATTCGGATATACGGAAATGGACAGCCTCAGAACACTGGGAGCGAAAGTCATTAACCTGGCAAAAGGTCACCCGCATCTGGACTCGTCGATCAAATGCGAAACAATGGAAACGGAAGTTAAGGAGGGCTTGATCATGCTGAAAGAACTGATTCGTACAGAAAAATTTGATTTGTTATTGTTGGATGAAATTTTGATATCCGTACGTGATGGTTATATCGGAGAAGATTTGTTGATAGATTTTGTTCAGACAAAACCCGAAGAACTGGAATTGGTAATGACAGGGCGTGGAGCAACTCCTGCTTTGATAGAGTTGGCGGATTATGTGAGTAACGTGCAGAAAGTCAAACATCCTTTTGATCGTGCTGTACCAAGTAGGAAAGGGATAGAATATTAATGATGAATACCCCAAAAATCATACGGCCGATGTCGGGATTCTTACTGCTGGTAACAGGTTTATTTCTGGTTTGTCTGTTATCGTTGTCAGTAGGTGAGATTCCGATGTCTTACGATCAGATTACCGGATATCTTCAGGATCCGGATTCGATGGAATACGGTGTATTATGGTATATCCGCATTCCACGTACAGTTTTAGCGATTGCAATTGGTGGTAGCTTAAGTTTAGCCGGTGTAGTCTTACAGGGTATCTACAGGAATCCGCTGGTTGAACCCTATACTTTAGGGATTTCAGGAGGTGCATCTCTCGGAATAACTTTTGCTATTATAACGGGATTGTATGCCATGCATTCGCTTTTGTTACCGTTATTTGGTTTTGGCGGTGCATTGATTACGATTTTTCTGGTTTATACACTAAGTATGGGGAAAAGTCACGGAGCTGTAAACCGGATGCTGTTAATCGGAGTGATGATCAGTTTTATATCTTCAGCGATTGTGATGTTTCTGATGTCGGTTACTTCAGTCGAAAATCTTCCGGGTATTATCTTTTGGAC
>JBOFIZ010000057.1:0-2141 GCA_051650425.1 Bacteroidales bacterium | reverse complement strand
ATAGTAGAGTTGGAGTTATAAGTACACTTGTAGCATTTTTCCTTGGAAACTCTTTAATGTTTATATTCGGGGCTGTTGGAGGAAAAGTTTTCGGAACAGCGGATATTTCAGAAGTTATGTTCTCACAAGGGATTATAATCCCAGCAATTATAGTTTTAGGATTTAATATCTGGACGACAAATGACAACGCTCTTTACTCATCTGGATTAGGATTCTCAAGTATCACAAAGTTACCAAAAAGTAAGATGGTTATGTTAAATGGAGTTTTAGGAACAGCGTTTGCACTTCCTATCTACAATAACTTTGTAGGATGGTTAAATCTTTTAAATGCTCTTCTTCCGGGAATTGGAGCAATTATAATTTGTGATTACTTCTTTGTAAAAAAAGGTGAGTATGATAAAATAGAAAACACGGAGTTCTTAGGAGTAAATGTAGTTGCTATATTAGCTTGGGTAGTTGGAATAGCTGCCGCAAAGTTTTTACCAGGGATAGCACCTATAAACAGTGTTGTATTTACAATGGGGGCTTACTATTTAGGAACTAAAGTGATGGAAACAAAAATAAGGAGTGAAGCATGTTAATTAAAAACGCAAAATTGAGAGATAGAGACGAACTAGTTGATATTCTAATAGAGAATGGTAAATTTGTTAAGATAGAGAAAAATATAGAAAATGATTCTGTCGAGATTATCGATATAAAAGGAAATATTTTAATGGAACCTTTTGTTGAGCCACATATCCACTTAGATACTACCATGAGTGCTGGTGAGCCAAGATGGAATAGAAGTGGAACACTTTTTGAAGGGATAGAGTGTTGGGGAGAAAGAAAGGCTATGCTTAGCCATGAGGATGTAAAAAGAAGAGCTAAGAAAGCTTTGAAGTGGCAAATCTCAAACGGTATTCAATTTGTTAGAACTCATATAGATATCACGGATCCAACTCTTATGGCATTGAAGGCTATGGTAGAGTTAAGAGAAGAGATGAAAGAGTTTGTGGAGATTCAAATAGTTGCGTTCCCACAAGAGGGAATTCTTTCTTATCCAAATGGGGAGGCTCTTATGGAAGAGGCTCTGAAGTGTGGAGCGGATGTTATTGGAGCAATTCCTCACTTTGAGTACCAAAGAGATTGGGGAGTAGAATCTTTAAGAAAGATTGTTAAGCTTGCTCAGAAATATGATAGATTAGTTGATGTGCATTGTGATGAGATTGATGATGAACAATCGAGATTCTTAGAGGTATTAGCAGCTGAAGCATGGGCAGCTGGAATTGGACACAAGGTAACAGCGAGTCATACAACTGCGATGGGTTCTTACAATGATGCTTACACTTATAAGTTGTTTAGATTGCTAAAGCAATCTGGAATAAACTTTGTGGCGAATCCACTTGTAAATATTCACTTAGGTGGAAGATTTGATACTTATCCAAAGAGAAGAGGGGTTACGAGAGTTAAGGAGCTTTTAGAGGCTGGAATAAATGTAGCTTTCGGGCATGATGATATATTTGATCCTTGGTATCCTTTAGGAAATGGAAATATGCTACAAGTTTTACATATGGGATTACATGTTTGTCATATGATGGGGTATGATGAGATTTCAAGATCTCTTGATATGATATCGAAGAACTCGGCTAAGGCTCTTTGTCTTGGGGATAACTATGGGATAGAAGTTGGAAAAGCAGCTAACTTTATAGTCCTATCTGAGAACAATGACTTTGATGCTGTGAGATTACAAGCTGCTGTAACTCACTCTGTGAGAAATGGAAAGCTAATAGCAACATCAGTTCCGAAGGTTTCTAAGGTGTTCTTAGGAGAAGAAGAGTTAGTGACATTTAAATAGACTTATTGAAAACCGCAGGTAAAAACCTGCGGTTTTTTTTGTATTTTTTTGAGAAACTTATTTTGAAAGTTAATTTACTTAGATCTTTGATAAAATGATTATTTCAAAATTATTTTTTTTTCAAGTTCTAAAATTCTCGTATTTTGCTTAATCATTTTTTTTATTAATTCTCTTTCTGAAAGAGCAGTCATAAGGTGATCTTGTGCATGGACAAATAGCATTGTAATAGTCATTCTATTACCACCAGCTTCCTTTTGAATAAGGTCCGTTTGAATGTGGTGAGCCTTTAGTACGGCTTCGTCACATT
>JBOFIZ010000056.1:0-1135 GCA_051650425.1 Bacteroidales bacterium | reverse complement strand
TAACCCAACCGTACTCCCGACAATGCTGTGAATTTCCTGTTCAGGTAAAATCCGTAGCGAGTAGAGAAATGTCTTCTGTCCACGCTGTTGCTTTGTAATCCTGTTCCCATACCAAATGAGAGACTCCACTCTTTTTCGAATCCTTCTACTTCTTTCCTTTTACTAGGACTTACCCCTTTGGGTTTGTACGATATTCCGCCTAAAAGGGAGATTGCCCTATCAGCCCGTTGATTCTTGATGCCATTTAGAAACTGTTTAAAAATGAATTAAAATAATTGCTATGTAAGAGTATATTTTATTGATTATCAGTTGGTTGATTGATATATTATTCTTAACTTTATGGTTACAAAGACATTAAGTTATGGAACAATATTCAACCAACCTCACTGATAAACAGTGGCAATTTATAGAAAAAATAGTAAATACACAAAAGAGAAGACGAAAATATTCTATTCGTGGGATTTTTGATGCCATTCTCTACTTGCTAAAAACAGGTTGTCAATGGCGTATGCTTCCTTCTAATTTTGCACCTTGGCAGAGCGTATACTACTATTTCAGCAAATGGAAGAATGAAGGTATAATAGAAGAATTGCTAAGCGTCATTCATTCTAGTGTACGCAAACAATTAGGAAAAGCTGAAAGCCCAAGTTTAGGAATTATTGACTCGCGAAGCGTTAAGACTTCTCATCATGTTGACTCTGATAGAGGTATTGATGGTAACAAAAAGATAAAAGGGAGAAAACAGCATGTAATTGTTGATACTCTTGGGCTTCCAATGGCAGTAGCTGTTCATGAAGCAAACATTCATGATAGCAAGGGAGCTCCGCAAGTTATTGACAAACTTGCATTCAAATTTCCTCGTTTGATCAAAATACTCGCCGATGGAGGATACAGAGGAACTCTTTCAGATTGGATATTGGATAAATTCGGATGGGAGTTAGAGGTCGTTTTACGACCTGATGAATGTCCATCTAAATTTCAAGTTCTACCCAAACGTTGGATTGTTGAAAGAAGTTTTGCATGGCTTGAGAATTTCAGAAGGCTTACAATTGACTACGAGTACTATGCAGAAACAGCTGTTACCATGGTGCAACTGGTCTTCTGCAAAATCATGCTTAATAAATACTTTGATTGA
>JBOFIZ010000055.1:0-11069 GCA_051650425.1 Bacteroidales bacterium | reverse complement strand
GTCTGATTCGAATAAGTCAGATTCAATTCCCAACCGCGATTACGTATTTTAGCAGCATTCACGTATGGATTTGTAGACACACCCGCCAATGAAGGAAGTGGTACTTCCACCAATACATCCGAAGTCTCTTTATTGAAATAGTCAAACACTAAATCAAAATTCTTAAGGAACGAAACATCTAAACCAATATTATATTGCTGAGTTGTTTCCCATTTAATATTTTTGTTTGGTACGTTCGATTCAAATTTACCCGGACCGATGTTCTCATCTGTTCCAAATACCGGATCGTATGTATCCTCTTCAATTGTATTTCCGATCTTGCTGTACGTAGGATAGAAATCATAGATATTCTGATTTCCTAACATACCCCAACTCGCTCTCAATTTCAGATTTTCGACATAATTCAAAGCCGGTGCAAAGAATTTTTCTTCAGAAATTCTCCATGCTCCTGAGAATGAAGGAAAAATACCGTATCTGTTTTCTTTTGCAAATTTAGAAGAACCATCTACACGAACGTTAGCCGAGAAGATATAACGATCTTTCAACGAATAATCTGCACGCGCAAAGAACGATTGCAATGCCCATTCTGCTCTGTCGCCAAGTGCGTACTGAATACGACCTGCCGAACTCATATATCGTTGAGACGGATCTTCTGATAAGAAGTCTGTACCCTTTACTTTTGATTTTTGAATATCATAAGATTCATAAGAGAAGCCACCTAACAACTGAAGTTTGCTTGTCTCGAAAGTTTTGTCATAGCGCAATGTTGTTGTGTTCAACCATCTCACACTTGTACGTTTATACTCTTCCAGAGCACTGTCTTTAGATGATCTTCCCGGTTCCGGAACAGATGGCTGAAACCATTTATCGAACCAGTTTGTATAGTCATAACCAAAGTCTGTTTTAAGCGTCAGACCTTCTACAATTTGCCATTGAGCATACAGATTTCCGAAAACACGATCACGCGTTTCTTTGCGATCCGAACGATTGATAATCCCTACCGGATTTTGCAAATCGGCACCTAAGAAACCGGAACCGCTTAAATCTCCGTTTTCATCATAAACCGGAATATCAGGTTGATATTGCAAAGCTGTTGACATCGCACCACTAAAACCTGTAGTACTTACTTTATCCTGGAAAGAACGGGTCAACATTAAATTCTCACCGATAAGAAGAGATGGTGAGATATTGATCTCTGAATTTACACGAACAGTCGTTCTGCTGTAATCTGTTTTTTTGATAATCCCCTCATTTTGCAAATGCCCCAGCATAATACTGTATTTTGCAAGTTTACTACCTCCCGATACATTCAAGTCATAATTTGCCATATAAGCGTTGCGGTAGATTTCATCCTGCCAGTTTGTGCGGGTCTCTTGTGCATAAGGTGTCGAGTAATATTCCGGAACTTCTTTTCCGTCATTCAGGTAAGCCTCCGAATGAATCATATTTCTCTGCTTCGCATCCATTACGCTTATTTTTTTCATCGGCTGCTGGAAACCCTGACTTGTAGAGAAACTTACATTGGTCTTATCTCCTGCTTTTCCTTTACGAGTCTGAATAATCACAACCCCGTTGGCTGCTCTCGATCCATAAATAGCTGAAGATGCTGCATCTTTCAACACATCGATTCGTTCAATATCGGAAGGATTCACATCGTTCATGTTATCTGCCGGAATCCCGTCAATTACATATAAAGGATTATTATCTCCGATCGTACCCAGTCCGCGAATGCGAACAGAAGCAGAAGCTCCCGGAGCACCACTGTTTTGTAAAACGGTAACACCGGACATTTTACCCTGCATGGCATGATTGATTCCGGTAACCATCATATTTTTCACATCATCCAATTTTACTGAAGAAACAGCTCCTGACAAATCTGCCTTACGTTGTGTCGTATAACCTACAACAACCACCTCATCAATTTTCTTAGTATCTTCGTGAAGCGTTACATTCACCACAGATTGGCTACCAATTGTAACCGACGCTTCCTGATAACCGATATACGTTATCAATAAAGTAGCACCTGTCGGAACCTCTAACGAGTATTTACCATCAAAATCTGTAATAGTACCGTTTGTAGTACCTTTAACAACTACGTTTGCGCCGATAATAGCTTCGCCATTTTCGTCTGTGATAACACCCGTAATTGTTTTCAGATTGTTTTGATCAACAACAACGGCAGACATTTCATTCTTCAAATCAGTATTTACAACGGTCGCCAATGCTTTTCCCCCTTGAAGCATCAACAAAGACGACGCTACTAAAAATGATTTTTTTAGCATAATTGGTGTGTTTGATTAATTCTTTAAATTTGTGTTCCGGGCAGTTCTTTATGTTAACCCGTACATATTACCTCTTTTATTCGATGGCAAAGTAACATGCTTTTTATTTCACCCGAATTGCAGAATTATGTCATTTCACCTATGCGTTTGTACTCGTATCGAAGTCGTTTTGTAACATCGTTACATTCCTGTGTTAGGCTAAATACAATCAGATGAAACAACGGTTCAAAAGCAGCAGATCTAACATATCTTTACACATTAACAGAAAATTACTCTATAAAATTTTGCATCCGATACAAGCAATTCTTTTTTTATTAGATTTGCAATCTCATTTAATCTGTTTTATTATGAAAAAATTATTTACCGGAGCCTTAAGCTTTATTGTTGCATTATCATTTTTCGCTTGCAGTGGTAATAAATCTGCAAATTCCACTCAGACTGATACCATTGCAGCTACAGAAATCGTTACTGAAGAAGTCGTATTACCCACCACACAAGACAACAGTGAAACAAGTCTGGATTGGGCTGGAGTTTATGAAGGAACTATTCCTGCTGCCAGCGGTCCCGGCATAAAGATGACTCTTACATTGAATTTTGACAGAACATTTAAACTTGTTTCTGATTACATTGACGAAAAAGATGGTGTATTCACAGAGGAAGGCAAGTTTACCTTTATCAATGGAAGTATCGTTGACTTGTCAATCAGCAAAGACGAAAGCAAATACTTCAAAGTGGGTGAAGGACGTGTTATCATGCTAGATTCGGATATGAAGCCTGCAGAAGGAGCCTTAGCCAATGAGTATGTTTTGAGTCAAAAAGAAGTATTTACAAAGTAAACTACTGACACCTTTAAATAAATGCTAAGCCTACGATTCACTCGTAGGCTTTTTTATATAAAAGTAATACTTCCATCTATACAAAATAAGCCTATAGTTAATTCGTAAATCGACGGCAACTAAACAACACTTTTAATCGTTTAATTAACAATACATTAATCATTGCTAATCTAATTACTTTATTATGAAAAAAAATGTCTTAGTTGCCTATGCATCCTTTCTATGCACAACTTTATTTTGTGCATCTATGCTATTTACCGGATGCTCAAACAATCCGACAGTAGTAGAACCCGAACCGCCTACTCCGGAGCCTGTTCCTACTTATTTTGAATTTGCTACTACAAAAGATTATACACTTAAGTTAAACTTAAGTACTGATAATCTTAATCCTGGTATCACTAAATTCGATGTTTTTATCGAAAACCCATTTGAGTTAATAGATGAACAAACTGTCAGAAATCATAAAGTAACAGCTGTTATGACAGGTTTGACAAATACAAATGGTGCATTTGAGGATCAACTTCGTATTCCGGCGTATGTTAAGTCTATTTACATTATGCCTTATAAAGTTGGATTACCCGAAGTATTAAACGAAGAAATTACTTCATCTATAATTACACTAAACTTAAAAGATATACTGACTACAAAAAATACTTTTATCTATAACACGATAAAAGCAACAAATACATTTGGTTTTTCTCCATGGGATGCCAACGGAAAACCTCAAAGTGTATATAAAAGAGACATTATTTCGGCAAGTCTATTAAATGATATAAATACAACCTTACCAAATTCTCCTCTTCCAGACAATCACCCGGAATTTTTCAATAATAATGCAGTTCATCAATTAGTATTAGTAGATAGCTGTGAAATAGACTTAGTATTCGTACATGAAGGAGCCGGATGGTTGAACACACTTGGATATTATTATTATCCTACAAATAATCCTCCTGCGAACCTAAACAATACTCGAAAATATGTAGCATTTCCTAATAGTTCATTCTCTGGATCCGGAGGAGGATTAACATCGGGAGACAGAGTTAAATTACAATATTGGGATGGTACTAAATTCAAAACGACATTTCCGGCAGGTATAACTGTAGGATGGTTTATATATGCCAATGGATTTAAATCAACAGATAAAACAGTTAATATAGGGAACTATATGCATACGTCAAATCCTAGTTATAACCTGGAAAGTAATCCTAATTTAAAACAACACTCTGTTTTACTTAAAGATCCTACCCGGAGTCTTTTAGTTATTTCTTTTGAAGATATTAAAAGAGACTTAAGTTATTGTGATCAGGATTTTAATGATGCTATTTTCTATGCTTTACCGAATCCATTTACAGCAGTTCAGGCAAATAATATTCCAAGTCTGAGTGTTTTTGTAGATACAGACGGTGATGGTGTAAGTGATGAGTTAGACGAATTTCCGAATGATCCAACGATTGCTTATACAAGTCATTATCCTGGTAAAAATACTTTTGCTACTCTTGCCTATGAAGACTTATGGCCATCACAAGGTGACTATGACATGAATGATCTTGTTTGTGATTACAATATGATTCATTACAATAATTCATCAAACAAAATTTCTAAAGCGAGTGGTACTATACGTGTCCGTGCATCAGGCGCTAAGTTCAAAAACGGATTTGCTATAGAATTAGGTGTTTCGCCAGCTAGCATAAATACATTAACAATCCAAAATGGTTCGTTAACCTCAAATGTGCTTCAGCTTGATGGAAAAGGATTAGAAACCGGTCAAAACAAAGCGAATATTCCTCTTTTTGACGATGTCTATAAATTGTTCAATAAACCTAATGCTAGCTTTATAAATACAGAAATTGAAAAAGATCAAGTTACATATAAGGATATTAATTACAGCATGACTTTCTCTTCACCTCAAACCTTATCATCTCTTGGAATACCTCCATATAATCCATATATGATAATTGATTGTGGTGCAGGTAACAGAGGTAAAGAAGTTCATCTTCCTTCTTATAAACCTACAAACAAGGCTGATACAAAATTATTCTCTACTGCCGATGATTTAACTAATCCTTCACAAAACAGGTATTATGTAAATTCTACTAATATGCCTTTTGCATTGCATGTTGCTGAATCATTTGTTTATCCGGTAGAAAAGGCGAACATAAAAGACTCTTATAATTTCTTTAATTCATGGGCTAATTCCTATGGTAGCTCTTATCCGGATTGGTATAAACCAAAAAATGGATATTTTGATTTTTACAAATTATATATCAAATAAGAGCCTTTTATTTAATGCTGAAGAAGCTAATTATATAAGACATTCCATAATACTGAAAAAGATAATAGGTCATCCTATTGCCTTTTTCAGTATTATTATTTATAATGTATCTTTCCATTATTCTCATAAGAATATCAATACCATATGCTTGTTACAAAACATGAACTATATCTATCATTTTGCTATTTTCAAAACCTCTCTGATCTGAGATAAAGTTTCCTATGATAATCCTTTTTAATCCCAGATTAAAGGCTCCTTTTTCTGTATTTGCGTACAATATACGCTCTGTTTCCAAAAGATATACCGTATATCTGAATTTACAACCCGTATCTTTGCAATTATACGGTTTGTTTTGAAATTTTCGCCCTTTGTTTTTTCATTTACATACGTATGAAAATATCATTAAATACGTATCTAATTTACTCCGGATAGGCCAAAACTCCCTAAACCAGCATTTATATCTGATTATCAACACCTTATCAAATCAACAATCCAGCGCATATTTGAGGAGTCATCACTTGGGGCTGAAAACATCTCATTCTAAGCGATTAGTAAAACACAAAAAGTCAGTAAAATACAGGATTTAAAAGAAATTTGATAATAAAAAAGGCTACTACAATGCAAGCATTGCAATAGCCTTTTCGGATAAAGGATAAATTATATCCATCATCGGATGAATATATTTTGATTAATCATATATTACAATAAATCGACACTACGTTTAATGAAGTTACTCAAAGCTTCACCTTTTAACTGACCGTTTGAAAGAAGTGCAATGTCAATCAACTGACGCACTAATTTGTTGTCAGCTGCATAGCGAGATAAAATACCTGAACGTTGTTCTCCCAATTCAGCAAGTTCTTTGGATGTTTTTTCCAAATCAGCTTTTTCGATTGGTGGAATTTCATCTTCTTTTTTGTTTGCATGTGTTGCATTCAAATCTTTCTGATATTGTTCCAATGAATGAATTTTATCAACTAACGGTTTCAGCTCGGCTGAACAAGCAGACTCTTCGTCAGAAAGTAAACGTTTAGTTACCGGATGATCCGCGTTGATAACCATATTGAAAGTTTCAGGCATTTCTCCGTAGAAGTTATACATCGGATTCATCGCTGCCATTTCTTTCATACGGCGTACGAATTCAGCTTGTGTGATAATGATTGGCTGCGCATTCTCTCCTAATGCTTCGAAAGTAACGATAAACTCTGTTTTCTCTACTTTTGGCATTTGAGATTTGAACATAATATCCAAAGATGTTTTTTCATCTTCCGACAAAGTTACTTCTGCTTTATGCTCTTTGCGTATAATATTATCGATTACATCACTATCGACACGCACAAATTGAGTTTTCTCAATTTTTTGCTCCATCTTCGATGCGAAATGTGTGTCTAACTGACCATCCATCAATAAGACATCGTAACCTTTAGATTTCGCAATTTCAATATAGCTGAATTGTGCTTCTTTGTCTGTTGTGTATAGATAAATCGTATTTCCGTCTTTATCTGTCTGACTTCCCGAAACCAATGTTTTATATTCTTCCAACGTATAGAATTTATCATCTACGTTTTTCAATAAAACGAATTTCTCAGCACGCTCAGCGAATTTCTCGTCTGTCAGCATACCATATTGGATAAAGATTTTCAGGCTATCCCATTTTTCTTCAAACTTGGCGCGATCCTGATTAAAGATTTCCTGTAATCTGTCAGCTACTTTTTTCGTAATGTGATTTGATATTTTCTTCACATTGCTATCGCTTTGTAAGTATGAACGAGATACGTTCAACGGAATATCCGGAGAGTCGATCACACCATGAAGCAATGTCAGGAATTCAGGAACGATTCCTTCGACTGAATCGGTAACAAATACCTGGTTGCAATACAACTGAATTTTATTGCGTTGAAGCTCCATGCTGTTCTTCACTTTAGGGAAGTAAAGAATACCTGTCAATTTAAATGGATAATCAACATTCAGGTGGATCCAGAACAATGGTTCCTCAGACATCGGATAAAGATCCTGATAGAATTTCTTGTAATCCTCATCTGTTAATTCAGAGGGTTTACGTGTCCATGCCGGATTTGTTTCGTTGATTTGATTATCTTCGTCCGTATCAACATATTTACCGTCTTTCCATTCTTGTTTTTTTCCGAAAATAACAGGTACAGGAAGGAAACGGCAGTATTTTTTCAATAGCTCTTCAATTTTTGATTTCTCAAGGAATTCCTTATTTTCATCATCAATATAAAGTACAATATCTGTACCTCTCTGAGCTTTGTCAATATTTTCAATTTTATATTCCGGAGTACCATCACAAGACCAACGTACAGCCTGAGCTCCTTCTTTATACGATTTAGTTACGATCTCTACTTTTTTAGACACCATGAATGATGAATAAAAGCCTAAACCAAAATGCCCGATGATTGCATTCGCATCGTTTTTATATTTTTCAAGAAACTCTTCTGCACCTGAAAAAGCAATCTGATTGATGTACTTATCAATTTCTTCGGCTGTCATACCGATACCATTGTCAGAAACAGTCAATGTACCAGCTTTTTCATCAAGCTTAACATATACTTTCAGATCACCTGTTTCGCCTTTAAACTCACCAACAGAAGCTAAAGTTTTTAGTTTCTGTGTAGCATCAACAGCATTTGATACCAATTCACGTAAGAAGATATCATGATCGCTATATAAAAACTTTTTAATAATCGGGAAGATGTTATCCGTAGTAACACCGATATGTCCTTTTTGCATAGTTTGTATTTAATTATTCAAGGTTTGTTCGTTAAAAAAAAGAGCTATGAACTAAGAACCTAAAGATTTCTCTTAAGTCCGAAATTCATAGCCCTTAGTATGATTAATTACTGGATGATTCGCAATGAATCAGGACAATAACTTAATTTTATTTTACTTCTTCGAAGTCAACATCTGTTACGCCACCGTCATTTTTAGGACCTTCTTGTTGTCCCGGATTTGGTTGAGCGCCACCAGCTTGTTGCTGAGCATTGTAAAGATCTTGTGAAATTGCATGCATAGCAGCTTCCAATTCAGAAATTGCATTATCGATACCTGCAATATTTTGATTCTTATGCTCTTCTTTCAATTTAGCCAAAGCAGATTCAACCGGAGCTTTTTTATCAGCTGGAATTTTATCACCAAGCTCTTTCAATTGTTTTTCAACTTGGAAAATCATTGAGTCTGCTTTGTTGATTTTTTCTACTTTTTCTTTTTCACGAGCATCAGCATCAGCATTTGCTGCAGCTTCTTCTTTCATTCTCTGAATTTCAGCGTCTGAAAGTCCTGATGATGCTTCGATACGGATATTTTGTTGTTTACCTGTACCTTTATCTTTAGCGGTTACGTTAAGGATACCATTCGCATCAATATCAAAAATTACTTCGATTTGAGGTACACCACGTGGAGCTGATGGAATTCCGTCTAAGTGGAAACGACCTAATGATTTATTTTGATTAGCCATCGGACGTTCACCCTGAAGAATATGAATTTCTACAGATGGTTGGTTGTCAGCTGCTGTAGAGAATACTTCTGATTTCTTAGTAGGAATAGTCGTATTTGCTTCGATCAGCTTAGTCATTACACCACCCATTGTTTCGATACCTAATGAAAGCGGAGTAACGTCAAGTAACAATACGTCTTTAACGTCACCTGTCAATACACCACCTTGGATAGCAGCACCTACTGCAACAACTTCATCCGGATTCACACCTTTAGAAGGAGCTTTACCGAAGAATTTTTGTACAATTTCCTGGATAGCAGGGATACGAGTTGATCCACCAACCAAGATAACTTCATCGATATCAGAAGGATTCAAACCTGCATCTTTCATTGCCTGACGACATGGCTCCAATGTAGCCTGAATTAATTTATCAGCCAATTGTTCGAACTGAGCACGAGTTAAAGTTTTCACTAAGTGTTTAGGAATACCATTAACTGGCATGATATAAGGTAGATTGATTTCTGTAGAAGTTGAACTAGAAAGCTCAATTTTAGCTTTTTCAGCAGCTTCTTTCAAACGTTGAAGAGCCATAGGATCTTTACGTAAATCAATACCTTCGTCAGTTAAGAATGATTGAGCTAACCAATCGATAATTACCTGGTCAAAGTCATCACCACCTAAGTGAGTATCACCATTTGTTGAACGAACTTCGAATACACCATCACCTAATTCAAGAACTGAAATATCGAAAGTACCACCACCAAGGTCGAATACTGCGATTTTCATATCTTTGTGTACTTTATCCAAACCATAAGCTAACGCAGCTGCTGTTGGTTCATTGATAATACGTTGTACTTTCAAACCAGCAATTTCACCAGCTTCTTTAGTAGCCTGACGTTGCGCATCATTGAAGTATGCAGGTACAGTAATAACTGCTTCAGTAACTTCAGTTCCAAGATAATCTTCGGCTGTTTTCTTCATTTTTTGAAGAACCATTGCAGAAATTTCTTGTGGTGTATATAAACGACCGTTAATGTCAACACGAGGTGTATTATTATCACCACGAACTACTTTATAAGGTACGCGTTCGATTTCTTTTTGTACACGATCATAAGTTTCACCCATGAAACGTTTGATCGAATAAACTGTATTAGTAGGATTAGTGATAGCTTGACGTTTTGCAGGATCTCCTACTTTTCTCTCACCACCATCAATAAAAGCAACAATTGAAGGTGTAGTACGACGACCTTCACTATTTGAAATTACAACCGGTTCATTTCCTTCCAGAACTGCAACACATGAGTTGGTTGTACCTAAGTCAATTCCAATTATCTTTCCCATAATTTATATAGTTTAGTATATTATTCATTAATAAGGATAATCATGTTTAGATTATCGCTTTCGGTTTAGTTATTTGCAAAGTGCGTGCCAAAACAAATAAATCTATTTTCTTATGCTTTTATGTATATTTTGACAGCTTGAAGGAAATAAATGATGTCAAACGAAAATCTAATAAGACATTTTGTCAGAATCTTACGTAAAATGATACTTTATTTCATTCTTTGCGGTTTGCATATAAAACTATCGTGAAGCTGAATTTGTTCTATAAACAGTGATTAATTTTCTATTTTTTCAATTTTATAAATTTTCGTTGTAATGAAAAAAATATTTTTAGCTACCATCATGGGTACTCTTTTACTTGGAGGTGCAACCATGGAGGCTCAACAAACTATAACTAAACAAAACTTTAAACCTGGTATGGGACCGGGACCGGTAATTATCCCTCAGCAACAACCCAAAGCAGGTCCGATCATTCCTTTTCAAGGTGGTGGCATAGGCCCGGTTATTGTTTCGCAATCAAATTTCTATTTTAGCGGCCAGTTCTATATTGATGGAGATAAATTATTCTTCCTTGATTGTGCTACAGGTAGATCCATCCCTGTTCAAAAGTCAGATCAGTATCAGGCTGTAATGGATAAATATGGTAAGCATAAATATTATGATTTTAAAATGAATCTGGCTACTTTCCGTGGATATATTCATCAGGAGAATATGGAGCAATCATTGGTTGTGACTTATCTGAACAATTTTACGATGAATGAAAATTGTCCGATTAATAGTAACGTGATCGGCACATACGTAGGTGTTAGCGAAGCTCCTAACGGCGGTCCTATGCTTAAAGGAATCATGACTATGCACGGAAATTACACATTCACTATGCGTAC
>JBOFIZ010000054.1:0-1368 GCA_051650425.1 Bacteroidales bacterium | reverse complement strand
CCGAATGAGGTAACCAATGCCCCCATAGCTGTTGTTGATAAATCCAAAACTCCGTTGAGTCGCGAAATCATCCAAATGTTAGACGCTACTCCGGAGTTAATGGTGCGTACCGATGCTTTGGGCTATCATGAAGCTCAGGAGCTTATGAAAAAAAATGAGATCGTAGGGATTATTTATATTCCTCATCAGTTTGAAACCAAAATTCAGCGCGGCGAAGAAGCTTTATTTACAACCTATCAGACAACAACAGCTTTTCTTTATTATCTCGCGATACAAAAAGCTACTTCGTTTGTCATGTTATCCGTAAATGATCAGATACGTCCTGACCAACTTGTTTTTTTACCTGCGAAAGATGCTCCTGAAATGGCTCAGGCTCAATCACCCGTTGCGGTTGTCGGGCAGGCTTTATACAACTATACAGAAGGATACGGAACTTATCTTATTCCCGCCGTATTAATGGTAATTATATTTCAGACATTGATGATGGTAATTGCTATGATTTCGGGTGAAGAAAAAGAAACCAATCATATTCTTAAATACCGGTATGCACTAAACAGCAAAAGTGGAATCGTACAAGTCATACTTTCTAAAACAATGACTTATTGTTTGCTTTATGCCTTGTTTTCTTATTTCCTTTTGGGACTGATGCCGGTTATTTTTGACTTGCCGAACATCGGGAAGACAATGGATATTGTTCATCTGCTCATACCCTACCTGCTTGCTTCAAGCTTCTTCGGGTTAGCAGCTTCTGTATTTTATACCGACTCCGATGCTCCGATCTTAATGATTGCTTTTTTCTCGGTCGGTCTTATTTTTCTATCAGGGGTATCCTATCCTTTAGAACTTATGCCCTGGTATTGGCGGGCTGCACACTTTATTTTCCCTGCAGCTCCCGGAACTCTGGCTTTCGTTAAGATTAATTCCATGGGAGCAGGTATTCCCGAAGTTTCGGTTGAATATATCACCTTATGGATACAATGTTTTGTATATTTCTTGTTAGCCTGCTGGGCTTATCGTTATAATATCCGGAAAGCAGCTGACAGAAACCCTTTAAAATGATTTTGAATTTGGTATTTGGTTTTTATTATCTCTACAATGGAGCTATGGCCGCGAGGCTATAGCTCCATTTTTAGTTACAGCGTATTGAATATAAGCCCTAAAAACAACTAATTATTAAATTTATACTTATATTTGCAACTAAGCTTAATTCTCTATTTGATAAATCACTATGATGAAACCCTCTGTTAACAATTTAATAAGAGCAGTTCTCTTCGTAGCAGTTCTCTTCATGCACAGTTGTTCTGTGTTCACAGGAACTCCGGAAGAAACTGCAGATACATATCCGGACATCTATCCCGACTATGTACA
>JBOFIZ010000053.1:0-1397 GCA_051650425.1 Bacteroidales bacterium | reverse complement strand
CTGTCTCCTTCCCCCACTCCGGGGACATCGGGCAAAGAACAACTTACCTGAATGCGGTACTTCAAATCGGCCAATTGCTCGATTTTGTTTGTTACATCAATTAAAATGGGATGTAAGTCACCATTAACCAGTTTAAAATTCATCAGCAATTTGTAAGTTTCCTGCTGATCTTTCCTGAGTCCGAAACTTTTAATCGTCTTCGAAATCGTACCATCCGTCGTACTTCCTGCATCAAATTTGCGCTCATTTAAAATAAAATGCTGATCAACTCCTTCATCAAACTTATCCTTCGACAACATCATCAGACCACCTGCCATATTCTGCAATTCGGAAGGCGGTGCACCCGCTGCTGAATTTAGTCGTTTGACATGAACAAGAACCTCCATCTCGACCAGACCCGGTTCGGCAGTCAGATCAAACTCCTTATAATTCCGGTTTTCCCACGAATCGGGCTGATAAGGAAAATAATCAATCATCGTTTCCGTGACTTCCAGGTCATACAAATGAGCCAGTCCGATCACATCCGGTTCGAGTACACAGCGTAAATTATATTTCGCATCTCGATTTTCGACCGGCAATACCCGAAATGTTTCACCATGTTCTTCACCTGTAAAGGTCAGATTCGGAAGTTCATAAGGCGTATTGTTATGTACAATCAAATGATATCTTCCTTTTGGCAAAGCCAGATTCAGCTTAAACGGATCAGCAGAAGGAGGTAGCACCTGAAACAAAGAACCGTCATGATGATAAACATAGACCGATGCTCCGTTTAATCGTGTGTCAACCTTACTCCAGTCAACGTTCAGCCGGATATGGCAATTTGTATCGGTCGAATAATACAAATCATCAAAACAGCACGCACAATTCAATAGAAGAAGCAGGACATAAAGAATTTGATTTGTGAGAATGTGTTTCATTCCATCTTCCTGTTATTTAAACTTTTCCCTATTTATCATCCATACCAGAGATACAGCAAGTTTTGTTGGACCGATCCAATTATAGTGAAAGCGTTTCCAGGGGTAACGGACCACTTTGATGTCACCATATGCTGTATCATTAACCATATCATATTTGTTGTAAGCGGTTCGGATATAACCGAAACCGATTGCATATTCAAATCGCAGATTCTTATGTATTGCATGTGCATATCCCGCACCTATACCGACATTAAAAAATGTACCCTGAACTCCTTTGTCGGAAAATGGCTGGAAGTCATATTTACCATATCCTCCATATACATCGCAAAACCATCCAATCATCACAGGTTTTGATAACCGATCTCCCAGCCAATACTTACAATCTAGTTTTCCATACAATAAATTTAAGGTCAAATCGGATTTAGGAACTTTCCAAAAAGGAAAAGTCCATTCACCGGCTATTGAGAAATGTCTCCTTAC
>JBOFIZ010000052.1:0-4177 GCA_051650425.1 Bacteroidales bacterium | reverse complement strand
AGGAAAAAAAGACTCTTATGGACAAGACTATAAATGTAACTCTGAAGATTTGGAGACAAAAAGGTCCGAAAGTAAAAGGTGCTTTCGAGACTTATAAATTAGATAATATCTCTACTGATAGTTCATTCCTTGAAATGCTAGACATTTTGAATGAGCAATTGGTGAGCAAAGGGCAAGAGCCTGTTGTATTTGATCACGACTGTCGTGAAGGTATCTGTGGTGCATGTTCACTATACATCAACGGGCACCCTCACGGACCAGATGATTCAGTAACTACTTGCCAATTACACATGCGTCGTTTCAAAGATGGCGAAACAATCACAATCGAGCCATGGCGTTCAGCTGGTTTCCCGGTTATCCGTGACTTGATGGTTGATCGTCAGGCTTTCGAAAAAATTATGCAATCTGGTGGATACGTATCTGTAAATACAGGTGGTGTTCCTGATGCTAATGCAATCGGAATCTCTAAAATAGATGCTGATGAAGCAATGGATTCAGCTTCTTGTATTGGTTGTGGTGCTTGTGTTGCAGCTTGTAAAAACGGTTCAGCTATGTTGTTCGTTTCTGCTAAAGTTAGCCAGTTAGCACTTCTTCCTCAAGGTCGTATCGAAGCAGCTCGTCGCGCTAAAGCAATGGTTGCTCGTATGGATGAACTAGGATTCGGTAACTGTACAAACACTGGTGCTTGTGAAGCAGAATGTCCTAAGAACGTTTCTATCACTAACATCGCTCGTTTGAACCGTGAGTTCATTTCAGCTAAATTGAAAGACTGATCAATTCTTTGATCCTTATATAAAGAGGCATCCATCTTTGGATGCCTCTTTTTTTGACTATGAAAAAAATAATCCCTGTAACGAGACACTGCTTTAGTCTTGTTACAGGGATTTATATTTTTTGTTATTTGCTCAAAACTTTGATGGGATGTTCCTTGGCATTTACTCCTTCGATAACCTGAGTTACAACGCCATTTTCATTAACAACAAATGTTTTACGCTGAGTAAACAAACCTTTTCCGACACCGAAACTATTAATGATACTTTTTGCTGTATCAGCAATAATAGCAAAGGGCAAGTTGTAGTCTGAAGAAAAAGTGGCATGAGATCTTTTATTATCAGAACTGACTCCGATAATTGTAAAGCCATTGTCTTTTAATTCCTTATAATTATCTCTGAAACTGCAAGCTTGAGCCGTACACCCGGGAGTGTTATCCTTGGGATAAAAGTATAATACATACTTTTTGCCTTTGAGTAGTTTAGAGTCTATTACACGCCCGTTCTGGTCTTCACCATGGAACGGGGGAGCCTTATCGCCAACCTTTACCTGTGCTGGTACTGATGCTATTCCAAGCATTACCAATACCGATGTTAAAAACGCTTTCATGTCGGAAATGATTTAAGAGGTGATTTATTGTAAGAGTAATGTCCTATTATTCTCCCAGGATTTGTTTTGTATGTTCCTTGGTTTTGACTTTCTCAATAATGTCAGTTATTATACCGTCTTCATTAATGATATAAGTCTTGCGCAAAGTACCCATTGATACCTTACCATACAATTTTTTTTCACCATAAGCATTATATGCTAACAGAATATTTCTGTCGGTATCAGCAATCAGAGGGAAAGGAAGATTTTGTTTCTCTGCAAATTTCTTATGTGATGTTACACTATCTGCACTTACTCCAATTACCACATATCCTTCAGCGAGGAATCTTTCATAATTATCCCGTAAGTCACAAGCTTCAGCGGTACATCCCGGTGTATTGTCCTTCGGATAAAAGTATAAAACGACCTTTTTTCCTCTAAACTGTGACAGTGAAATCTCTTTATTGTCCTGATCTAATCCTTTGAAATCAGGAGCCTTGTCTCCTATATTAAGTTTTTTGTTTTCTTCCATAATAACTCATTCTAATATATGTATCTTTTTAGACTAAACAGTTCTCGCGATTAGTTAGTTTTCAAATATATAAAAGAATATTCGTTCCTGCTGTAAAATGTTTATCGAAATAATAATTTTCCATTTCATATTATGAGGTATCTCAAAGCGATGTGTATATATAGTTATCTAATTTATGGAAGTATCTTTTCGTTATTTCTTTTGTCAGTCAGAGTGGAATGCTAATCTTTTTATGACTGTAACTTAATTAATACGAAGGCAAAATAATTTTTTCTGCGGTCAGATTAATTATTTTCATACTGCGAATAATCAGTGCGGTGTACACCGCGCAAAAATGCGAAGTAGGTCGCACAAAATTGCGAAGTACACCGCATTTTTGTGCGACCTACAGTTAACAAATTAATACAAGGGGGAGATATATTGATTTGACTGTTTAATAAATTAGATATCAGTCGTTTGAAAATAGTTTTACCTTGATGTATTTGTAGATGTTTGGAGTTGATTTCTGGAAGAGGCAGAATTCGTAAATTGGTTGAGAGGTTTCAGAAGGAAGGGGAGGTCCTTATTACCGGTGTCGATTCGTTTTAATTCAGTTTCGATTGAATATAAAAAAAGAGACGGCTCAGGTAAATTGAGCCGTCTCTTGAGAGTATCCTGAAAAAAGGAATTATTTTTTATACATTTTCTCACGTAAAGCTTTGATTTCATCGCTTGTAATGTAATCGTCATAATCCATCATTTTATCAATAATTCCGTTTGGAGTTAATTCGATAACACGGTTACAAACCGTTTGGATAAATTCGTGGTCATGAGAAGACATCAGGACGTTACCTTTGAATCCCTTCAATGTATTATTGAAAGCCTGGATTGATTCCAGGTCAAGGTGGTTAGTCGGAGAGTCTAATACTAAGCAGTTCGCATTCTTCATCATCATACGTGCGATCATACAACGCATTTTCTCACCCCCGGAAAGAACACTTGCTTTTTTAAGAATCTCTTCACCCGAGAATAACATTTTGCCTAAGAACCCTTTGATATATAAATCGGTTGTGTCCGTAGAGAACTGGCATAACCAGTCAACCAAATTTAAGTCTGTATCGAAGAACTCAGAGTTATCTAACGGAAGATAAGCAGGCGTAATTGTAACACCCCATTCAAAAGTTCCGGCATCAGCTTTATCTTCACCCATGATGATGTTGAAGAATGCTGTCATTGCACGAGGATCTTTAGAGATGAATACGATTTTGTCGTCTTTCTCTACCATGAAGTTTACATCTTTGAATAAAAGATCACCTTCAATACTCTTAGTCAGGCCGTGGATCTCAAGAACTTTATTTCCCGGGTCACGATCCGGAGTAAAGATGATACCCGGATAGCGGCGAGAAGATGGCTGAATCTCTTCCACATTTAGTTTTTCCAACATTTTCTTGCGGCTTGTTGTCTGTTTAGATTTGGCAACATTGGCGCTAAAACGTTGAATAAATTCCTGAAGTTCTTTACGTTTTTCTTCAGCTTTCTTATTTTGTTGTTGTTGTTGACGAAGTGCAAGTTGGCTTGATTCGTACCAGAAACCGTAGTTACCTGCGAATAATTGTACTTTTCCGAAGTCAATATCAACGGTGTGAGTACAAACAGAGTCAAGGAAGTGACGGTCGTGAGATACAACTAATACCGTGTTTTCGAAATCAGCTAAATAATTTTCTAACCACATTACTGTTTCGATATCCAAGTCATTTGTCGGCTCATCTAATAATAAGTTATCAGGTTTACCAAATAATGCTTTTGCTAATAATACGCGTACTTTTTCTTTACCACTTAGATCTTTCATCAGTGTATAATGAAGGTCTTCTTTGATACCTAGTCCGCTTAAAAGCATAGCAGCATCACTTTCGGCATTCCATCCTTCAAGTTCGGCAAATCTTTCTTCCAGTTCAGCGGCGCGAATACCATCTTCGTCAGAGAAATCTTCTTTGCAATAAATCGCATCCTTTTCTTTCATGATATCCCAAAGAACCGTATGGCCCATAAGGACTGTATCAAGAACCGTAAATTCATCATAAGCAAAGTGATCCTGACTTAATACAGAAAGGCGTTCGCCTGAGCCTAGTTGAATAGTACCAGTAGTAGGGTCGATTTGTCCACTGATTGCTTTAAGCATAGTTGATTTACCTGCACCGTTAGCACCGATAATGCCATAACAGTTTCCCGGAGTGAATTTTAGATTAACGTCTTCGAAAAGTTTACGTTTTCCAAACTGAATACCTAGATTAGTAACTGTAATCATTT
>JBOFIZ010000051.1:0-1740 GCA_051650425.1 Bacteroidales bacterium | reverse complement strand
GGTGACAATAGTGTCGATTCAAAACACGAAACTCCGGGTGAGAAGAATAGCGATTGAGAAAAAGATAGAGTCAATTCTATCAGAGATTAGCTGCATCTTTTTGAAGAATGACTGTATCTATAGATATGCCGTTTCTTTTTCGAGTAACAGGCATAAAAAAACGAAGGTATTTGCACACGGGCAAATACCTTCGTTTTTATTTCCAAATGCGTTTGTTTTCTAAAGCAAATGCGTTTGTTTTTTCTGCATGATCTAATGTTCTTCGATTTAGATACGTATCTACGGTAACGTTGATACGTATTAAAAAATGTTACGCTACGTACGAAAAAATATTTTCATACGTATTAAAAATCAGATTCCTTATAAGATAGGTAAAACCGGCTCAAGGATATTCCCGTTCTTGTCAATCGGATAGAGCGCGTTTTCTCTATTTAATTTGCGAATCATGTTTTTAGTCATGTTTAGTAAGCGCTTAGGATATACACTACTTAAGTCAAGCTTCTCAAACGGATCGTTGCGAAGATCATATAATTCGTATCCTGGTTTATCCGGATTTTCGGGATTGTAATGATATATGAGTTTCCAGTCTCCCTCCCGAAAAGCGGTAAAATAGTTGCCGCGGTGTTGACCGTGAGGGAAATGAGTCAGGATTTTATTAGGACGGCTCTTGTTTTTTTGTCCTTTCATTTCTTTGGTCAGACTTACACCATCAATTCGGTCCCCATCATATCTGACATTTGCCAGATCAAGCAGGGTTGGATATACATCCATAATTTTAGCAGGTTGTGTGTAAATAGCATTCGATGTGATCGGGAAATCTTTCTGTATCTTATTGGATGCAGGTTGCGCCCAACTCATAATGAACGGTACACGAACGCCTCCTTCATAGAAAGAACCTTTTTTTCCTCTTAAAGGAGCTGCCGAAAAATGGCCGTTAGGATCTCCGAGAGGAGCATCTCCTCCGTTGTCTCCAAGAAAGACCACAAGCGTGTTTTCTGCAATCCCTTCTTTTTGTAAATGAGCCATCAGATCACCTAGCGATTTATCCATACCTTCGATCAAAGCAGCATATGCCTCCGCTTGCTCACCTTTATCACTATTTCGATAGTGATCTATATATCGTTTGTCAGCCTGAAAAGGAGAATGAACTGCATAATGAGACAGATACAGGAAAAAAGGTCTATCTTCTTTAACAGCTGCCGAGATTTGTTCATTTGCTTCAAGAGTGAGCGCTTCGGTCAGAAATGTATCCGATCCATGATATTTTTCTAAATGAGGGACTGCATGAGACTTTTGACCTTTCAGATTCCCATAACCGTCTTCTCCGTAGTAGCTACCGGGATGGCCGATACCGCAACCGCCAATATTTATGTCAAAACCAATATTGGACGGATCTTCGGATGCAGACCCTTTAGGTCCGAAATGTGCTTTGCCTATATGTATGGTTCTATAACCTGCTTGTTTCAGAAGTTTAGGCAGTAAGTTATCTTCCGGGTTCAGTCCCTCCCAGTTCCATTCGGGAGGGCCGAATGTTGTGCGATTGTTAGCGTTCGGATCAATCCAGTTTGTCGTGCGATGATGGGCTGCATTTTTTCCTGTCATGAGGGATGCTCTGGATGGTGAACTAACACTTTGTGCATAGAAGGTTGAAAAACGGACACCTTGTTTAGCCATCTTCTCCATATTAGGGGTACGATACCATTCATTAAGCGGGTAGGATTGAGGTTTGCCATTTTTATC
>JBOFIZ010000050.1:0-1765 GCA_051650425.1 Bacteroidales bacterium | reverse complement strand
GAGTCGATATTAGCAAAGAGTAGAGAGATGAGCAACAAATTGTGGGATAGAATATAAAAAAATAATATAAAAGGGGGACTATAAATGTCTCAAGAAAAAAGCCCTAAAATAGCTCCAGTGGATGAGAGAATACCGGTATCCAAGTCATGGATATTCTCATTACAACACGTACTAGCAATGTGTGCAGGAGCGGTGGCAGTTCCTATGATGGTAGGAAGTGCTGCAGGACTAGACCATGAAAGTATAGTTTTTTTAATTAGTGCTTGTATATTTATGGCGGGGGTAGGAACGCTGATACAAGCTTTTGGTATAGGAAATATTGCAGGTGCTAAGATTCCGGTAATCGAAGGAACTAGCTTTGCGGCTGTTGCAGCCATGACATCTATCGCTTCATCATATCAAGACCCAAATCTAGCTATGCAAACTGTATTTGGAGCAGTTATGGCAGCAGGATTGTTTTGTATAATAATAGCTCCAATATTTGAAAAAATAATAAGATTTTTCCCAAAAGTAGTCACAGGAACAGTAGTGCTGGTAATCGGGGTATCTCTATTACCAGTTGGGATTAAGTGGATAACTGATAGTAAAGTAGGTCCAGCTGAGCCGGCTCAAGTAGGATTAGCACTAGCTGTTTTAGCTATAACTATTGTGTTATTTAAGTATTTAAAAGGGATTTGGAATAGTGCAGCAATACTTTTTGCAATAGTAATCGGAACAGTACTAGCGGGTGTATTAGGTATGGCTGACTTTAGTAATGTAGCTGGTGCAAGTTGGTTTAGTGTTAATGTACCTTTAAAATTTGGTATGCCAGTATTTGAACCATCAGCAGTAATATCTTTAGGTCTAATAATGTTAGTACTAATGACTGAATCGTTAGGAAACATGATGGCAATACATGAGATGGTAGATAAAGAGATAGATGGTGCAAACATAAAAAGAGCATTAAGAGGAGATGGTATATCAACTTTTCTATCTAGTATATTCAACTCATTTCCAATAACTCCATTTGCTCAAAATACAGGGCTTGTTGGATTGATGGGAATAAAGTCAAGATACGTAGCGATACATGCAGGGATTATCTTATTAGTATTAGGATTTATACCTAAATTTGCATCAATAATAGCAGCAATACCTAAACAGGTTCTTGGTGGAGTAGGATTTGCAATGTTTGGGATGGTTTTAGTAGGAGGAATAAGAACTTTAAGCAAAGTTGAATTCAATGGGACAAAAAATGGAGTAATTGTAGCAATAAGTGTAGGGTTGGCGATGATACCTTTAGCAAATCCTGATTTTTATCATAACTTCCCAAATTGGGTGCAAACAATATTCCATAGTGGTATAACAACAGGAAGTTTAGCAGCAGTTATACTGAACATATTCTTTAATGAATTAGGAAGTAAAAAAGAATTAAACAATGATAATGAAACAGATGAGAAAGCAGTTTAAATATATTAATTAGAATGCGTTTTGTGAAAATATAAACAAAAATAAAAAAGGGGAGATTAAAAAATGGCAAATTTACAAGTTAAAATACACGATATGGAGTTTCCAAATCCAATAATGACAGCAGCAGGACCAGGAGCTAAAGATGGAGATTTATGTATAGAAGCTGTAAAAGGTGGAGCAGGAGGTATATGCACAAAAACTATATCTGTACTTCCAGCAGACGTACCAAGACCATGTATGGCAAATACTAACAGTGGTTTCTTAAATACAGAGTTATGGTCTGAATTACCAAAGGAACAATGGATAGCTGAAGAATATG
>JBOFIZ010000049.1:0-1615 GCA_051650425.1 Bacteroidales bacterium | reverse complement strand
TCATAGAAATGCTCCCAACGCCGTTTGGACCATTCATCATTATAGACATACGTAGGGCTGCTTTCATGAAAACTCGGCGTATTATTTGCCATATAACCTGCATAAATATCATGTGTCAGATTTGTCGTAATCTGATAATCATTGAAACAGCCCTCGTAAGTAAATCGTGCAAAGATTTTTCCGATTGAGGTTTGAGAAGCTTTTAACTCTTCAAGCTCCTTAGCGGAAATTTTATAATTCAAAGCTAACCCTTTCCCATCCACACTCGGATCCGTTTCTCCCGGAATATAAGGTGGATTAGAAGGATCAATATTTAATTTCTCAAAATCGACACACGCCTGAAATGAGCATATTATCAGGAACAAGAAATAATAAGTAAACGATTTCTTCATATTGTTTTAATTAATCAGAAGCCGACCTGAACAGAAATACCGAATGTACGTGAATAAGGTATCGTAGTATAGTCGATTGCCTGTGAAAACATACTTACGTCATAGCCACCTTCAGGACTAGTCCCGGGTGTATGCTTAAGCAGATAACCTAAATTGCGTGCAACAAAAGCTACGGATAGATTATTCAGATAGAGTGATTTGATCCATCTTTGTGGAAATCGATAAGCCAAAGAGAGCTCACGCAGTTTGATATAAGATGCACTGTACACAAACTCTTCCGCCATTGCATTACTGGACCCTCCGATACTTTGATAATACTTCTGCGCATTGATGGGAGTTGTATTAGGTGTACCATCAAAATGGAAACCGGGAATAGTAATCATCCCATTCTCTTTCTCGCCACGGTTCAGCGTACGCATAGAAAGCCCGACTGCCGTTGCCATTGCTTCAGACATAGACACGATTTCACCTCCGACACGCATATCAAACAAAGCTGTTAAAGTAATATTCTTATACTCGAAACGCGGAGATAAAGACATCAGGCATTTCGGTTCAATATTCCCGATCGGGTTATCCAGCATATAATCCATTGCCGTTTCACTGGCTACCTTGATCGGTCTGCCTTTATCATTAATCAGCAGATTACCCCGCTCATCCCGTTTAAACAAAGTTTTGGCATAGATCTCTCCGAGAGGTCTGCCGATACGTGTACCCACATGTATCGGGAAATGCGGATCGCCATCAAAGAACATATAATCCAAGCCTTCTGCCAGCTCCTTCACCAAAGAGCTGTTTGCAGATAAATTGAAGTTAAGCCCGAATACAAAATCTTTTACCTGAACCGGCGTACCATATACCTGAAGTTCAAAACCTCTGTTACGAATCAATCCGGCATTAACAATTTGTCCACCGCTCCAGGGTGCAGGTGCAGGTATTTTCATAATTTGATTTTTCGTATTACTGTAATAATACGTAAAATCGAATCCCAAACGATTTTTCAGAAATCGCATATCCAGTCCTACTTCATACGAGGTAGATATCTCCGGTTTAAGATCCGGATTCTTTTTGATGTTTGATTTATCCGGTATCAATACTCCATTTTCATATGCATAGGAGTAAGTATTATAGAGCTGGTACGGATCAGTGTCTTTACCTACCTGAGCGGCAGACAACCTGGCTTTGGCAAACGTAAGCCAATCGGGTAAAGGTTTCTGATAAGTCTT
>JBOFIZ010000048.1:0-1644 GCA_051650425.1 Bacteroidales bacterium | reverse complement strand
GAACGGGAGAATCTATAGCTGATTCTCCACTATAATTGTTTTGAGGTATTCGAATAAATCATCCTTTGCTGTCAGATCCATTTTCTTTCTTAATCTTTTTCTGAATTTATATGCTGATTCCGAAGTTATACAAAGTATTTCTGCGATCTCTTTAGTCTGTAAGCCTGCCAGAATCAATGAACAAAAAATAACCTCCCGAGTCTTTAAGCCTTCATGTTTTTTAGCTAAACCGAAAGCCAGATCATGATGAAAATAAGTCATTTCATCCGACGGGTTTAATTCATTCTTTAAACGCATAACTTCACTCTTAAGTAGTTCACTCATTTGTTTGTAAAGCAAAACTTCAAGAGAAACATTCGTATCCGGATCATATTTTACCAGACACTCAATATATGTTTCATTATCAAGCTCCACAAAACAGGTTTTAATCAAGGTCGCAATTAAATTATTATCCCTGCATTTATTTATTCGCTTAGCAAACAGTCCATTTGTTAAATGCTCTAATGTTATCTCTGCAGGCATATAGCTTGCAAATTCATCAGGAACCAAACTTCTAAAATCCATATTTATCAAATTCTGAGGAGAATCATATTTGAACATTACGCTTGCAAAAGGATTGCATGCAAGAATCTCTCCGCTTTTTGTTAGCAAAAAATGAGCTGTTTCAGAATTATTATCATTCAAAACACGATGTAAATAAAGGTTCTTTTCCATATAATCTGTTTATTACTGACTGTTTTATCATTTCCCTGTTTCTATTCCACGTTATTTTCCTGTATCTGTATGAGTTCAGATTCATTTACAATACAAAAGTAATTATTTCGATTTATTAGCAAATATGTTTTTTTCATTTATTTCATTCAAGCTCTGACTTTAACATATCCGAATCGCAGGTTAAACAATTACATATATTTGAAACTAAAAATATCTATATATAAATAAGTTACCTTTTAACATATAAAGATAACAATAATTTGCATATAGGAAATTATTATCCGTATCTTTTATTGCTTCGCGGGTTATTTTCCAAATCATTATACACATTTCACCCTAAAAGTGTGCAGTAAATTGCAAACAAAAGCCGTTTTTTCTTTTCTATGCAAAATAAGTTTATAACTTTGCCGCAAAATATCTATAAAATTTAACCTTAAAGGTGTTCCATTTTAGTTGGAATGAAAAGGGAACCGTGTGAAAATCATGGACTGTCGCGCAACTGTAAGCTCCATTAAATCAGTCTTGTAACGAACGTCACTGAATGAATAATTCGGGAAGACATACAAGATAGAGCAAGTCAGGAGACCTGCCTTTTGTAGGTTTGGCAATGCTTTCGCGTAAAAAGCGGAGTCGGGTAAATGTAAATAGAACAGTGAGTTATTAACTTAATCATGTATGCTGGCCATATATGCTTAGCCTGTTTTGTGTTATAGTATCAGTTACTCCTCCCCTTTTTTGAATCAAGATTTAAAGCATTGCATAATTTAAAGAGCTTTTGCGCTCGTTTAGGTATCACTAAAAAGAAAAATGTATGCAAGCACACATGCGTAAAATTAAAAAAGTACTTATTGCTAACCGCGGTGAAATTGCTGTCCGTATCATGCGTTCATGCAAAGAAATGCGTATAAGTACAGTCGCTATTTTCTCCGA
>JBOFIZ010000047.1:0-1718 GCA_051650425.1 Bacteroidales bacterium | reverse complement strand
ACAAACTCAATGACAGTATTAAGCAGAAGCAAATACAGGTATCAAAAGATCTATCCATGTTGTCTCCTAAATATTATTCGCCTGAAGGGCTGAGTGCCGATGAAGTGATTAAGGAATGGTTTCTCGAAACATTGAATGTAGCCAGGGCAAGAGCTACGATTGACGGGCTCATAATCCGAAAGGAAAAACTGGATAAGGATTATAATCACTACTCTCCGGTTGGAGCAATGCTTAAACGTAAGGAACGGGAAATTAATTTTTTGGAGAACTTATATCTGAATTTGCAAAACGGATTAAATACAGCTTTAACCCGAAAAAAAAGTCTGGAAATGAGTACGGGTAATCTCACAATAATCAATCCTCCGTCTCTGCCAATAGAACCTTTACCATCAAAACGTGCATTGATCATACTGGCAACCGTTCTGGCTGTAGCCATTTTTATATTAACGTATTATATTGTTCTGGAGCTGATAGATCAGTCTTTAAGAGATTTGAAACGAGCGCAAAAGATAACAGGAATAAATGTTTTAGGTGGTTTTGCGGCGCCCTTTACAGGTCGTTATAGTAAATATCAGAATGAAGGATATGAAATATCAGCGACCTATCTGTATAATGCGATATCACCCTATCTAAAGAATACATTTCCGAATGTAATTCTGATGACGAGTATCGACAAAGGAACAGGAAAAACGTTCATTGCAGATGCATTGATGAAAAAATGCGAGGAGAATAATCTGACCGTGGAGCTTCATTCGTGGAATACGGATTGGATTAATGATAAATATATATGGGCAGATTCATGGAAGGATGTTTGCCGTTATCAGGAGAGTCAGGTAGTTATATTAGAACTGCCACCTCTTGAAGTCAGTACACCCAATAAGTATATATTGAATTCAGCAGATATATGTTTACTGGTAGTAACAGCAAATTCTGTATGGAATACGAAAGATGAATTATATGCCGGACGTATCAGTAAGGAAATATCGAAAGAAAAGTTATTCGTGTATTTGAATCAGCTTTCGCGGGATGCTATGATGGATATCGTTGGGATGATGCCTCCATACACGAAAATGAGAAGCCTGTTTTACAGAATATTCAGTTTTCAATTAAAGAAAAAATAATGATAATCAGAGAGAAATTACAATCCTGTTTTAGCTTACACCGATTAATAATATTTTCGGCAGTTATTCTCATTGTACTTCTCGGAGCAAAATATAATCTGATACTGAGTCTGGTTTTAGCTTTTGTTCCTGCATTATTTTATCTGCTTATATGTGTTCTGAATAATCCGTTTCTGGCTTTTTTGGGGGTGAATATCCTGAATTATTTTATTATGGGTATCGTACGGTATATTCCTTCTCTTCAGGGTGGAATTATAATGGACCTTACGATTACATTCTCGTTTATCGTTTTTGTATTGTACGTAAATCTGAACAATAGGAAAATAGAGTGGAAGAGGAGTTTGAATTTATTGAATTTGTCAATTCTGATCTGGCTTTTATACTGCATAGCAGAGTTGTTTAATCCAGAGTCGGTTTCTGTAGCAGCATGGCTTACAGGAGTACGGGGAGAGGCTATTTATTTCTTCTTAATTGTTTTAATGACCCAGTTGGTATGTACGAAATATCAACATATGAAGATATATGTGGCAATCTGGTCCGTATTGGTCTTAATGGCGGTTGTGAAAGCTTTGATGCAGAAGTTTATAGGCTTTGACA
>JBOFIZ010000046.1:0-2689 GCA_051650425.1 Bacteroidales bacterium | reverse complement strand
CTCGTCAGTTGACTTTAGATCGTGACCCTCACGGTAACGTTCAGGTTTCTTTGATCGAAACAGAGAAATTATTGATCGAGATGGTTGCTAAACGTCTTGCTGAAATGAAAAAAGAAGGTAGCTACAATGGTAAATTTGCAGCATTAGGACACTTCTTCGGTTACGAAGGTCGTTGTGCAGCTCCATCTAACTTTGATGCTGACTATTGCTACTCTTTAGGTTTCAACGCTGCAATGTTGATCGGTGAAGGTAAAACTGGTTATATGTCATCTGTACGTAACTTAACTGCTCCTGCAGAAGAGTGGATTGCTGGTGGCGTTCCTGTAACTATGATGATGAACATGGAACGTCGTCATGGTGAAATGAAACCAGTTATTCAAAAAGCATTAGTTCGTTTGGATGGCGCTCCATTCAAATCATTTGCAGCTAACCGTGCTACATGGGCTATTGAAACTGCTTTCGTTTATCCAGGACCAATCCAATACTTTGGTCCTACAGAAGTTTGTGATCAAACAACTGTAACTTTGGCTTTGGAGCAAGCGAAGTAATTTATATACACATACACACCAAATGTTAAAGGTAGTGAGGATTGACCTCACTACCTTTTTTTTATGTTTGATTTGTGCTTCTATAAGTGTGTCTGCATATGTCTTATACTGAAAAAAGTTGACATTGTCGTTTCCTAGAGTTAATTGATAGATTTATAAATTACACCGGATTGAGTTTACAGAGGTAAAATCTTATGTCGATTTTGTTTTATATACGAAGGGAAGTGTTATTTTGGGAGTATTAACTTTATCAGATGTTTGGAGCTTTAATCTGTGCTATGAATTTATCTTGTTATCAGGAGTGTTAATTAAATCGTATTTATCCTTTAATCCTTATAGATTGATGTACATTTGTAATATATAGAAGTATTATAGATCAAATTAAATAAGTATATTATGAAAAAAATAACAGTCTTTTATCAACCTTTATGTCCATTTTGCAAGAATGCGTTTAAGTATATAACAGAGTTGACTTCTGAAAATATTGATTTTCAGGATATCCAATGGGAATTTATTGATGAGCTAAAGGAACCGGAGTTGGCAGATAAGTTTGATTATTACTATGTCCCAACATTTTATAGTGACGGAAAAAAAATACATGAGGGTGGTATTTTTAAAAATGAAATGAAAGATTTAATCCAATCGGTTTTAGATGGAACGTCTTTTATAATTAAAGATTGATTAAATAAAATAAAATAAGCATCCAGTAGATGTATTGCTAATCTACTGAATGCTTATTTTATTTAGAATGAAAATTCTATTTTTGTTTTGATGCTTGTTCAATCTCTTCATCAGAAGAAAGAACAGGAAGGCATATATGATATTTTACGGCGACTATTCTTGTTGCCATTACGCCAATTGCTGCAGCAATCTGAGTGAATGTAGTGTCAAATCCCATAAAATCGAAAAGTGCGTAGACCAGGCCGCCGATAACACATGCCATTGCGTAGATTTCTTTGCGAAAGATCAGTGGTTCTTCATTGATGAGAATATCGCGAATAACACCTCCGGCAGCACCAGTAGCTGTACCCATCATGACTGCAACCCAGTAGGGGAATCCGAAACTGATAGTCTTTTCAAAGCCGACAACGACAAACAGTGCTAATCCGATTGTGTCGAAGATAAAGAACGTGTTGTTCAGCCTGATTAAGTATTTGCTGAAAAGGATAACGAAAAGAAGGGCAATGCCCGTCCAGATTAAATAGGAAGGTTGAATCATCCAAAAAGGTGTTGCATCTAAGAGAACATCACGAATGGTTCCGCCTCCTATGGCTGTAACAAGCCCTACGACGTATGCGCCAAACCAGTCAAAACGTTTCATTGAGGCTAACCGAATACCACTGATTGCAAAAGCAAATGTGCCGAGGTAGTCCAATAACGTAACAAAACTAATCATCTTCTTTCTTTGTTTTTCTTTTTTTTCTTTTTGTGTGCAAAGATAACTATTTTAGTTACTTTTGCATCAAACTTTAAGTGTATTATCAATGAGAAAAGCAATTAATTTTATAACTATATTGTTAATGTTTATGGGATCAACAAGTTGTGATGCAAAAAAAGGATCTGTTGTACTGATTGAAACAGATCTTGGAGATATTAAAGTTAAGCTTTATGATGAGACTCCGAAGCATAAAGAGAATTTTGTAAAACTTGTGAATGATGGCTTTTATGATGGTCAATCGTTTCATCGTATTATAAAAGACTTTATGGTTCAGGGTGGTGACCCAAATACAACAGATGAATCTAAAAAAGGATCATACGGAACAGGTGGACCTGGTTATACAGTTCCTGCTGAGATTGTTTATCCGAAATATTTTCATAAGAGAGGGGCTTTGTCTGCTGCACGTCAGGGCGATGAAGTGAATCCGCAAAAGGAATCGAGTGGTTCGCAGTTTTATATTGTGTGGGGACAAAAATTCTCAAATGGTAAGCTCGATTCATTGGAGATGCAAATGAATCATAAGCGTGAGAAAGAGGTTTTTGATCAGCTAGCTAGAGAGAACCGTGCAGAAATTATGCGCTTGCGTAAAGAGAAAGATCAGGAAGGTCTTTATGATTTGCAAGAAAAGCTGATAAATGAAACACAGGCTCGTGTGGCTGAAATGGAACCTTTCCGTTTTACAGATGAACAAAGAGAAGCTTAC
>JBOFIZ010000045.1:0-3110 GCA_051650425.1 Bacteroidales bacterium | reverse complement strand
TGAAGACGATCACTGATCTCTTTTTGCAGCTCATCATTTGCTTTATAGTTGTTTTTCAAACTCAACAAATATTGTTTTGCCTGAAAATCATCTTTTTTGTTTACATAGATATCCGAAAGCAGAATAAATCCTTTAGCTAACCAATATTGATGAGGAGTGCCCTGATCAATAAAGTCAAATAAGATTGCTTCTGATTTATCCATATTTCCTTCATTGAAGTTTTCTTCTGCAAGTATGTATTTAGCTTCTGCACCATATACAGAACGTGTATCTTTGGATAAGACTTCGTAATCTTTACGAGCATGATCTTTTTGATTCAACGCTGTAAGTGCTTTTGCTCTCATATACAATGTTTCGTTATGTAAATCAGGTTTTAATCCCGATTCACTCAAAATTGTATTTGCGATCAGAACAACATCTTCATTCTGTCCCATTTGTGCGGCACTTTTCATCATACCTTCTTTAGCTTTCAATTGCAATGCTTTTTTAGAAGCTACCAATGAAAGATCTTTATACGTACTGTAAGCTTTCGAGTGATCGTTTTTACCCATATAAATATCACCTAAAACAGCCAAAGCATCTTCGGTATATTTATTATTCGGGAATGACACTACTTTCTCAAAATAGCGTTCAGCTACATCTGAAGACGTTTTCATTGTAATTACACCTAAATTGTAGTTTGCATCCACAACAAAAGCTCCTTCAGGGAAGGATTGCAAGTATTTAACAAAACTCTTTTCTCCCTGAATATTATCTCCTTTCAAATATGCCTGCTCTGCGGCAAGATATGTCAATGAATCTTGTTCTGTTACAGAAAAGCTGAAAGCTCCTCCCAGATTATTCACATAGGAAGCATACTCATCAATTCGATTTAAATCCTGATACATTGCTTTGAGGTCAGCATTAGCTACTTTTGCCTCATCACTTCCAGGGAAGTTTTTAAGAATGTATTTATAACTTTCTAAAGCATGTTCTTTATCTCCAATATTACGATAAGCCAGGCTTAACTGTATTGCAGCTACAGGAGCCAGAGAACTTGTATTAAATTCTTTAATCAGCTTTTGGAAATCCTGAATAGCACCCGCATAATTGTCAACTGAAATCTGAGCACGACCTCTTTCCAGTAAAGCATCATCAACATATTCTGATTTCGGATATGTGTTCAATAATGATGACAATGTCTGGATTTTCTGTGCTGGCTGACGTTGAATACCCTGCATAGTTGCTTTCTGGAACAATGCATAGTCTTCAAATCCTTTCACCTGAGAAGCTGCCGTATAACTTTTCTCCGCAGCATTAAACTCTCTTCTGTAGTACTGACAATCTCCCAATCGGTTTAATGCATCTGCATATACTGAGCTTTGTTTGTCTTTATACAAATCAACAAAACGTTCAAAAGCAACTCTTGCTTTCGCAAAATCATACATCTTAAAGTAAGCATACCCTAAGTTATACTGAGCTAAAGCATAAATTGTAGAATAACGATCTTTCGTATCCCCCAGGAAACGCTGGAAGTTCGAAACTGCCTGTGAATAGTTTTCAAGACGATAATAAGACTCTCCTCTCCAATAATAAGCTTCTGCTTTGATCTCCGGATTATAATTTCCAAGATCGATTGCTTCTGTAAAGAGTGTTATCGCTTTTTTGAAATCCGCACTTACAACCTGCTCCGTTCCGAGATAGAACAAAATACGTTGTTTTGCAGCTAATATTTTAGCTGTAGGCTTTGCTATTTGCTGAATAGAGGCTAATGCGCCTGTGTAGTTCTTAGTTGTCATATAAACATCTACCAGATATGAACTAGCCTGCTCTGCGTATACTGAATTAGGATAAGCATTTAAGAATGCCTCAAAAGCTTTTACAGATTCATTAAATGGCGAAAATGCAGTTTCATACACAGTCAATGCGTAATTATACATCGCCATTTCTTTGATCTTTTGATCAAAATTCATTTTCGATGCAGCTTCAAAAGCCATACGTGCATTATTCTGATCACTTGTCTTCAAATAAGACAAAGCCAGATAATAGTATGCTGTTTGTGCATATATATCGTTTTGAGATGTACATTTTGATAATGCAGCAATAGCCTGCTTAAACTGACCCGCTTCGTAATCAGCCAATCCAAGAGCATAATACGCACTACGTGTCGGACGATTTGTTAATCCTACGTATTCTGTCAGATATTTAATTGCGTTAGAGCCATTACCCATATAATAGTAACTCTCCCCTATCAGACGTAACATTTCTGCTTTTGATTCTTTATCAATAGCTGCATTTCCTGACAAACGCTGAGCTGCCTCAATCGCTTTCTCATATTTGCCATTAATAAAATAAATCTGCGCAACATAGAAAGGTACAACCTCATTATATTGCGGAATATTCATTAATGGCATGAAACCTTTTAACGCTGCATCATAATCTTTTTCCAGATAATTAATGTAAGCCAAATAATAATCAGCTCCCATCTCATAGACATCGGAATTTTGACTCAGCTGCTGAAACAAAACTTTGGCTGCCTGTATTTCGCCAGTCTGAAGAAAACAGAATGCCAGTTTATAATAGCAGGACTCTTTCTCTGCTTTTGACAACCAGCTATCGCCCGCTTGCTCAAGCAAAGGAATTGCTTCGCTATATTGGCCTTGATTGATTTTATAGCTTCCAAGAAGATATAAGCTGCGTCCTTTGTATGATGTCTGTGGATATTTTTTCAAATAAGCATTCATCAACGCTTCAGCATCAGGATTATTCAGTTCCATTGCCGAAGCAACTTCCAGAAATGCCAGATCAGCTGAATTGTTTTGCACTGATTGCTCATTATAATACTTTTTTAATTGCTCTAAACAACCAATGTAGTTATTTCTGTTAAACATTGATTGAGCCTGCTGAGGATATGCTATACCTTCAGTAGGGTTATAGGGAAGTTGAGCCGAAAGTAAGCCTGTACTTACGGTCAACATACTTGCTAGTAACGTCGTGAATCGCTTCATTGTAAACTATTTTTCGCAAAAATAATAAACTCCATGGGAAAGTCTCTGAAAAATCATTTCAAATAGATGAAAAAAATTATCTATTAATCAACGACTAAGCTCATTTAAATGTTCTTTTATATA
>JBOFIZ010000044.1:0-20820 GCA_051650425.1 Bacteroidales bacterium | reverse complement strand
AAACTGCATTTTAAGTTGATTACTTTCCAGTTGTCGTCTGCTGTATTGATCTGGATTCTTTTTTATCCGTTTAACCGGATGCTGGGTGAGTCGGGGCTAATCTGTTTTCTGGCACCTACAGCCACGGCAGCTGCGGTGGTGACAGGCTTGATGGGAGGATCTGTTCCCTTTATTACGACTTATGTGTTTATGAGTAATATTGCGATAGCATTGTTGGCACCTTTTATTTTTTCATATATGGGAGCGGAGAGCGGTATGACGTTTATGGAGTCCGTATGGGTGATATTCAGAGAGGTCGTTCCGTTGTTAATGGCACCGCTATTGCTGGCGTGGCTGATTCGCTACTTTTCGCCGAAATTGCTGGCACGTGTGCAGTCTGTACAGGGGATGTCGTTTTATATCTGGGCATTCGCACTGATGATAGTTGTAGGGAAAACAGTGAACTTCCTGATAAACCAGGACAAACCCGACTATTTGCTGGAGTGTGGTATAGCCGCAGTTTCATTAGTGACGTGTGTACTGCAGTTCTTTGCAGGACGGAGAATGGGGAAGAAAGAAGGCGAAGTGATCGCAGCAGGTCAGTCGGTAGGACAAAAGAATACAATTCTGGCTATCTGGATGTCGCATATTTACCTGAATCCGATTGTTTCAATCGCGCCGGCATCGTATGTTTTGTGGCAAAATATTATAAACTCTTACCAGTTATGGAAAGCAAGACGAAAAAATAATTAAATTTGTTGGGAAATATATTTTGGAAATAGTATTAAAAGCTTGATATATATTATGATAGAGAAAAAACAGACGGATGTTATGCCACAGGCAATGCATTTAGGTCTTTATATGGGGCTGTATGAGACGGTAAAATTTATTTTATCGGTGACGGGCGGTAAAAATAATGTGATTTCTTATTTCTATGTTTTACTGGCTGTTTTGACACCGGTGGTAGCTTATTTTATTGTCAAACGTTTCAAGCAAAGAACGATTATACCGGATATACGGTTTGGTCAGCTTTATTCGTTTACCGTGTTCTTGTTTTTGTTCTCAGCGATGATTGTAGCTATAGCTCAATATGTATATATGCAATACATTAATCCGACGTTTTTGAGTCAGGTGACAGATGCATCAATGAATCTGATGACTCAGTTAGGCAAAGCGGATGACTATAAAGCGGCAATCGACGCGCAGGGGGCTATTACTCCAATCAAATATGCCGTGATGAATATTTATATAAATATGCTTTATGGCGCCATTATCGGATTACCGATAGCATTAATAGTGAATAAGTTGAAAAAATAAAAGATATAAATACCTTTATATGGACATTTCAGTTGTAATACCATTGTATAACGAGGCAGACTCATTGCCTGAACTTCATGCCTGGATTAAGCGAGTGATGGATCAGAACCATTATTCATACGAGATAATATTTGTGAATGATGGGAGCTCGGACAACTCCTGGGATGTAATTGAAGCTTTGGCAGCTGCTTATCCGGAGGTACGGGGAATTAAATTCAGACGTAATTACGGGAAATCACCGGCTTTGCATGAAGGTTTTTCGCGAGCACAAGGTGACGTGGTTATCACAATGGATGCAGACTTGCAGGATAGTCCGGACGAAATTCCGGAACTGTATCGTATGATTAAGGATGAGGGTTATGATTTGGTTTCGGGATGGAAGCGTAAGCGTTATGATCCATTGACCAAGACATTGCCGACGAAACTGTTCAATGCGACTGCTCGTAAGGTGTCGGGGATTAAACTGAATGACTTCAACTGCGGGTTGAAAGCTTATCGTCTGGCGGTAGTGAAGAGTATCGAAATATATGGCGATATGCACAGATATATTCCTTATCTGGCAAAGAATGCAGGGTTTAAAAAGATCGGAGAGAAGCCTGTACAACATCAGGCCAGAAAATACGGAGTGACAAAATTCGGATTAGACCGTTTTGTGAACGGTTATCTGGATTTGATTACACTTTGGTTTTCCTCTAAATTCGGTGTTAAGCCAATGCATTTCTTCGGATTGATGGGCAGTCTGATGTTTATGATCGGTTTCTTGGCCGCAGTATTTGTAGGTGCGCATAAATTATATGCGATGCATGCAGGTATGCCATATCGTCTGGTGACGGAAAATCCATACTTTTACTTATCTTTGACTGCTATGATTTTGGGAACTCAGTTGTTTCTGGCAGGATTTTTAGGCGAGCTTATTTCGCGTAATGCTACCGACAGAAATAACTATAATATAGAGAAAGAATTATGAGTTTTTTGAGTCTGTGTGAGAAAAGACGCTCGGTGAGAGATTACAGTACAAAGGAGGTTACAAAGGAAGTTCTTTTAAAAGTTCTCGAAGCAGGACGACTGGCTCCGTCGGCAGTGAATTATCAGCCATGGAAGTTTTTTGTGGTAAGAAGTGAGGAGAAGATGTCAGCTCTTCATGCATCCTATCCGAGAGAATGGTTCTCGAAGGTTCGCCAGTGTATCGTTGTTTGTGCGGACACGAACGCGGCTTGGGTAAGAAAGCAGGATTCGAAGAGTCATGCAGATATCGATGCTTCGATTGCAATCGATCACATAACGCTCGAAGCAGCGGATTTGGGATTGGGGACTTGCTGGATATGTAATTTCGATCCGGAGAAGTGCAGAGAAGCTTTGGGGCTTACAGACAATCTGGAGCCGACAGCTATCATCTCTATCGGTTATCCGGGCGATGAAGAAGTCTGGAATACGCCCAAGAAGAGAAAAGAATTAGACGAAATTGTTGAATGGATTTAAGCAATATCTTATGAATAAATTAACAGGCCTGTTGGTGCTCATTGTCGGCGGTGCAACTTTTACTTCGTGTGGAGTGGAAGGTTGTGACGAGCCTATGACAGTAAATGCAGGTGTGACATTTGTCAATAAACAGACGCAGGCAATTGCTTTGACCGAAGTGACAGTTTCGGGAATAGGAGCACCGAACGACTCAATCCTTTACAATAAGGTGACGAATGTGAAATCTGTGGATTTGCCTTTAAGAATTACGGGTGAAACAACATCATATGCATTCAGGTTTAAGGCTATCAATCCGGATACGCAGGAAGCCGTTTATATCAATGACACATTGCATATAAATTATACCAATACGAATTATTTTATTTCCGAAGATTGCGGTTGTCTGGTTTACCATACACTGAAGTCAATAGGTTATACAAAGCATTTGATTGATTCGGCCTATATTTATCAACCTGAAATAACGAATAAGTATGTACAAAATATTTTGCTTAAGTTTTAGTCTTCTGTACTTATTGGTGTTTTCGGAAGTCCGGGCTCAGCAAGCGAAACCACAAGCAGCAACTCCTGCAGTTGTGGACTCGAGTGCCATGTTTAACGGCATATTTGTCAGTGCGGATCTGGCAGGCCCTGTGATGTATCTGTTCAATCAGGACAAGCTTCAGACGGAGGTAGCCATTCAGGCAGGATTTAAGAACAGGTTTTATCCGGTTATCGAATTGGGACTGGCAAAGGCGGAGATAGAAAGTGATGAAGGATTTACCTTCAAAGCTAAGCCTTCGATGTATTTTCGTACAGGACTCGATTATGCAATTGTGCGTAAGCAGGGAAATATGTTCTTTATGGGATTGCGCTACGGTGTAGCCCGTTCGAACTATGATATTTACAATATTACGCAATTCAACGATTACTGGGGCGAAACGCAGGTTGTGGATATTCTGAATCAGAAAGCTACAGCTCAGTTTGCACAGGTCGTAGCAGGGATACGGGTGAAGTTGCTTAAGAATCTTTATCTGGGATGGGATGTCAGATACAGTCTTTTATTCCGTACGACGGAGCAGGCAAACAGTCGCATGTGGTTTATTCCGGGATATGGGATAAACAACAATAACTCAAGTGCTGCAATGATGCAATTTCAAATTACTTACAAATTACCATTCTTCGGTAAAGACATAAAATAAATATGAGCATAGCAGAAATATTGCTTATTGCAGTAGGTTTATCTATGGACAGTCTGGCTGTATCGATTGCCGCAGGGATTGTCATGGACAAGTTCAAAATCAGAAATATCTTGCGTATAGCCTTTTTTATGGCTCTTTTTCAGGGAGTCATGCCTTTTTTGGGATGGCTTGCAGGAACGAGTTTCAGTAATCAGATACAAGATTACGATCATTGGATAGCATTTGTATTGCTGACGCTTTTAGGAGCTAAAATGATCAAGGAAGGACTTTCAGGAGATGAGGAAGAGGCTGATTTTGACCCGACAAAAATAATAACGATCATAAGTCTGGCTTTTGCAACAAGCATTGATGCGCTGGCCGTAGGTGTTTCATTTGCATTTTTGAATATCAAAGTCGCTATGCCGATCGTGATAATCGGTATTACGACGTTTCTGTTCTCTTTTCTGGGTGCTACATTCGGAACGAAATTCGGGAACAAGTATAATTTGCCGATGGAGATTATAGGCGGGATTATACTTATCGGTATCGGTATTAAAATTTTAGTTGAACATTTAGGATTAATATAATAAAGAATATAATATGTCAGACGATAAGAAAATTATCTTTTCGATGGTAGGGGTGAGCAAAACTTTCCCACCACACAAACAAGTATTGAAAGATATTTATTTGTCTTTTTACTACGGTGCCAAGATCGGGATTATCGGTCTTAACGGATCGGGTAAATCGACGTTGCTTAAGATTATAGCAGGAGTTGAAAAATCGTATCAGGGAGATGTCGTATTCTCACCAGGCTATTCGGTAGGTTATCTGGAGCAGGAACCTCATCTGGACGATACAAAGACGGTGAAAGAAATCGTTGAAGAAGGCGTTCAGGGTGTGATCGATGCACTGAAAGAGTACGAAGAAGTAAACATGAAATTCGGTGATCCTGAGGTTTTGGAAGATCCGGACAAAATGGATGCGCTGATTAACAGACAAGCAGAATTGCAGGATATTATAGATGCGACCGATGCATGGAATCTGGATAACAAACTGGAACGTGCGATGGATGCATTGCGTTGTCCACCGGAAGATCAATTGGTAAAACATTTGTCCGGAGGAGAAAGAAGACGTGTGGCATTATGCCGCTTGTTGCTACAACAACCGGATATCCTATTGCTGGATGAGCCTACCAATCACCTGGACGCTGAGTCTATCGACTGGTTGGAGCAACACTTGAATCAGTATCCGGGTACAGTTATCGCGATTACCCACGACAGATACTTCCTTGATCACGTGGCAGGCTGGATTCTGGAACTGGACAGAGGTGAAGGTATTCCATGGAAAGGAAACTATACGTCTTGGCTGGAGCAAAAGACTAAGCGTATGGAGATGGAAGAGAAGCAGGCCAGCAAGCGACGTAAAACACTGGAGCGAGAGCTGGACTGGGTGCGTATGGCGCCTAAAGCAAGACATGCGAAGGGTAAAGCGCGTTTGAACTCATACGATGCTTTGCTGAACGAAGATACAAAAGAGCGCGAAGAGAAACTGGAGATCTTTATTCCGAACGGTCCGCGTTTAGGAAACAAGGTAATCGAGTCTATCAATGTAGCGAAAGCTTTTGGCGATAAAGTGTTGTTCGATGATTTGAACTTCATGTTGCCTCCGAATGGTATTGTGGGTGTAATCGGTCCGAATGGTGCGGGTAAAACAACCTTGTTCCGTCTGATTATGGGACATGAAAATTCTGATAAAGGAACGTTTGAAGTAGGTGAGACTGTGAAAGTAGGTTATGTAGATCAGTCGCATGCTTCGATTGATCCGGAGAAAACCGTTTATCAGGTAGTTTCGGGCGGTAACGATACAATCCGTATAGGTGGCAGAGAGATTAACTCGCGTGCTTATCTATCGCGTTTTAACTTTACGGGAGCAGATCAGGAGAAACTTTGTAAAGTGCTTTCAGGAGGGGAAAGAAACCGTCTGCACCTGGCACTGACACTGAAAGAAGAAGCTAATGTGCTGTTGCTGGATGAGCCGACGAATGATATTGACGTAAATACACTTCGTGCATTGGAAGAAGGTCTTGAAAGCTTTGCGGGTTGTGCAGTAGTTATTTCGCACGACCGTTGGTTCCTGGACCGTATTTGTACGCATATCCTGGCATTCGAAGGAGACTCACAGGTATTCTTCTTTGAAGGTTCATATACAGAATACGAAGAGAACAAAAAACAACGTATGGGCAATGTAGAGCCAAAACGTGTTCGCTATAAAAAATTGATCCAATAGATCGATAAAAAACAGAAGAGTGATAATCAGATAATAGATTATCACTCTTTTTTTTATAAATATTCGAGAAGTGATTGTCTATTTGATAAAACTTTGTATATTTGTGACATCATTCTTCATTTATCATTCAATATGATAAAAAATTCAATTTCATAAGACGGGTAAAATAAAAAAAATACTTACTTCATAACTTGTGAAAGCTATATTCACCAATCTATAATCGAAATAATTGAACATTGTTTGATTTTTTATTGAGCAAACAGGGCATATTTATTGTTATAGATATAAATGCCAGATACTTGATATAAAAAGAGTGTTATTAGGGTGAATTTCTATATAAAGAAAGAAATCTTCATTTTGTGATCTTAATTCAGTAAAGGGATATAATGACAGCACTATCATTGAATCCATTCAAAAGCTCATTGTATGTACCAAACATTTATTGATACGCTAAACAGACTAAAAATAACAAGAGATCAGTTGATAATTATAGCGTTGAGCGGAGGAGCCGATTCGGTTGCTTTGCTACATCTTTTTAATTTAGCCGGTTATAAGTGTATAGCAGCACATTGTAATTTTCATCTGCGAAAAGAAGAGTCTGATCGGGATGAGCAGTTTGTGAAAGATTTGTGTGCATCATTAAATATCCGATTATTGATCAAACATTTTGATACCGTTGCATACGCATCTGCTCACAAAGTATCTATAGAGATGGCTGCGCGAGATCAGAGATACAGCTGGTTTGAAGAAATAAGAACCGAATATAACGCATCTTATATAGCTGTAGCGCATCATGCAGATGATCAGATAGAAACATTGTTCCTGAATCTGCTGAGAGGTACAGGCATCCGTGGGATGTCAGGAATGAAGGAAGTAAATGGATTTATTCTCAGACCAATACTGAATATTTATAGAACAGATTTAGAAGAATGGTTAAGCAGCTCTGATTATCATTTTATACATGACAGCTCAAACTTTACGCTTGATTATAAGCGCAACAAAATCAGACATCAGTTAATACCCTTGCTGGAAGAAATTCAGCCCAATTCAAAAGCAACCATATTGCGCTCAATGAGTAATATGACAGAGTCTGAAGAGCTCTATAAGCAGGCTTTGGATCAGATCAGGCAAGAGATTGTTATAGAGGAATCGTCCGATAAGATGCGGATAGATTTATTGAAATTACAAACAAAGCATCCGGTTAAAACGATATTATATGATCTTTTATCACCTTATAATTTTAATCGGATTACGATTGAACAATTGATAAAGTCATTCGATACAATCCAATCGGGTCAGATGTTTTATTCATCAACACACCGATTGATAAAAAACGGAGATGTCTTATTGATTCACTCTACAGAAAATCAGTCAGAGTCTGATACTGAATATTTCATTCAGGCTGATGATACGGGATTACAGACACCTGTTCGCTTTAAAATCGAAAAGATTAAATACGAAGATCTTTCTGAAATAGAAAAAGCAAAACATATCGCTTATTTTGATTATGACAAACTCAGCTTTCCGCTTAAATTACGAAAGTGGAAAACAGGTGATAGAATGAAACCTTTTGGTATGAGAGGTTCACGAAAAATCAGTGATATCTTTTCCGATATGAAATACGACATCTATCGAAAAGAAAACACCTGGCTTCTTTGTAATGGCGATGACATTATCTGGCTTATTGGCGAAAAAACACATGATTCCTATAAAGTGACAAATCAGACTAAAACAGTTTACCGAATATTATTAGAAAATAACAACTATATATGTACAAGATAGAAGAATTAAAAAGCAAAAACCAAGATGAACTCTTGAAAATTGCTAAAGATATGAAGATCAAGAAAACCAGCTCCATGGATTCTGATACTTTGATATACAGTATTCTTGATCATCAGGCCATAGCGCATGCTGAGAAAGGTGCTGAGAAATCGAAAACCGCTGAAAAATCGAAAAAACGTACAAAAGCAGCTCCTGAAAATAAAGACAAAGAACAACCTGCTTCGGATAAAAAGAAGCCTGCTTCAAAACCAAAAAAAATAAATGAGGCTCCTGTTGCTCAGGATATAACTAAAGCACCTGTAGCAGCAGAAAAAAATACAAGTATTCTAACTTCGGATTCGACTGAAGAGAAAGCACTTGAAAAAGCTATTTTACCTCAAACAGAAAGAACAGCTGCACCAGCTGTAAAAGAAGAAGCTCCGGTAGCGCAAGAAACGACGGAGGATAAAGCTTCGAAAGAAGTAGCACCAACCTTAAAAGGACGTATCGAAAATCCGATTAAAGAACTATTCGGAGAAAGAAAAAGCTTTCGTCCACGCATTCAAAAGAAAACAGAGTTCAAGCCACAAAATATTCAAGAGAAAAAAACAAATCACAATTCTCCTGTTTTAGAGATTGATGATGATTTTGACTATCCTGAAATCAAGATTGAAGAACCGATCGAACCAATCATTGTTGAACCGATCAAACATTCTCCTAAATTTATACATCCGGATATTATTGAAGCTCCCGTTGTTCAACCAGATATTATCGAGACACCTGTTATCGAAGTTCCGGTAGTAGAGGAAGCTCCGGCACCTGTTATTATCGAACCGGTTATCGAACAGCCGGTCGCTCAACCAGCTCCGTCTCATCAGACACAGCAAACACAAGCGAACGAGAAGCCTTACGAATTTGATAATTTAATTGTCGGTTCAGGAGTTCTTGAGATTATGCAAGACGGTTATGGTTTCTTAAGATCTTCGGATTACAACTATTTCAGTTCACCGGATGATATTTACGTTTCGCAGTCTCAAATCCGTTTATTCGGTTTGAAGACAGGTGATGTGGTAGAGGGTCCGATCAGACCTCCGAAAGAAAGCGAAAAGTATTTTCCTTTGGTTAAGGTAAATAAGATCAATGGACGTTTACCTGAACTTGTTCGTGATCGTATTCCTTTTGATTATCTGACACCTTTGTTCCCGGATGAGAAATTTAAACTATGTAAAGGTCATAACGATTCGATTTCAATGCGCGTTATGGATCTTTTCTCTCCAATCGGAAAAGGTCAGCGTGGATTGATCGTAGCTCAACCGAAAACCGGTAAAACTATGTTATTGAAAGAGGTAGCTAATGCTATCGCTTTAAATAATCCGGAAGTTTATTTGTTGATACTGCTGATTGACGAACGTCCGGAAGAGGTAACCGATATGGCAAGAAGCGTAAATGCAGAGGTTGTAGCATCTACTTTTGATGAGCCGGCTGAGAAGCATGTGAAACTTGCAGGTATCGTTTTGGAAAAAGCAAAACGTATGGTAGAATGTGGTCATGATGTGGTTATTCTTTTAGATTCAATTACTCGTCTGGCACGTGCATACAATATGGTAGCACCAGCTTCAGGTAAGGTATTGTCGGGAGGGGTAGATGCAAATGCATTACATAAACCAAAACGTTTCTTCGGAGCAGCACGTAACATTGAAAATGGTGGTAGTTTGACTATCATTGCTACAGCTTTGACCGATACAGGTTCAAAAATGGATGAGGTGATCTTCGAAGAATTTAAAGGTACCGGTAATATGGAGCTGCAACTGGATCGCAGATTGGCCAACAAACGTATCTTCCCTGCTGTTGATATTATGTCTTCAAGCACACGTAGAGATGACTTGTTGCTGGATCGCGCAACATTGAACCGTATGTGGATTCTTCGTCGCTACCTGGGAGATATGAATTCACTTGAAGCAATGGATTTCATTAAAGAACGTTTGGAACGTACGAAAAACAATGATGAGTTCCTAGACACAATGCAAGATTAAGCGCTTTAGACTTTACGCAAGATTTAAAGACGGATACAATACTTATTACGGTGTAAACATATTTTTTTGTATGTTTGCACCGTAATGTTTTTTATTTATTATATGAAGAGAATTATTTTAAGTGGATTGACAGCTTTACTTCTGTTTTCATGCACAAAGCACACGAATTCGTATTCTATCACCGGTAAAGCTTCGGATGAGCTTGAGGGGAAGAAAGTTTACTTGAAAGAAGTGAATGCTAAGGAATTGACTACTGTTGATTCAGTTGTTATAGAAAATGGGGTATTTAGTTTTGAAGGCGTGCAGGATTCTGCGAGAAATTATATGCTTGTAGCTGAATCGACGGATCAATATCAAGTACCGAATCAGTATTTTATTCTTCAAAATGGAAGCTATAATGTTATACTGGATAGTATATGCTCAATTAATGGTCCTGAATTATCGGATAAATTCCGTGCATATCTCGATGCAAACCAGCAATTAAAGGATAAACAAGTACAACTACAGAAAGAGAAGTCAGTGTTAAAAGCTGACAATCAATTATCTGATGAACAGGAGACAGAAATCAATAAACAAATTGATGAGCTTCGTGCCGAATCCTCCAGACTGAGTTTAGCTTTTATTGAGGCAAACAAAAATAATGTTGCCGGAGCAATAGTTTTTTATTGGAGTTTCCGCAATTTTGACCGATCACAGCAAGAAGAGATTATTCAGTCAGCTTCAAAAGAGTTTCAAAGTTATGCAGGTGTCGTGTATGTGACTAATCTGCTTGATGTATTGAAAAATACGGCAGAAGGAAAACAATATACAGATTTCTCTATGCCTTCAATTAAAGGTGATACGATTAGTTTGTCTGATATCATTCCCGAAAACAAACTTACATTAGTTGATTTTTGGGCTACATGGTGTGCTCCGTGTCGTGCAGAAATTCCAAATATCAAAGAAATTTATCGTGACTATAAATCTAAAGGGCTTGAGATAGTCGGTGTTTCTTTAGATAAAGAAGACGCGCGATGGAAAAATTATGTAAACGAAAATGAACTGAACTGGATTCATATGTCAGAGCTTAAGCACTGGAACAGTGAAGCAGGTCGAATTTACGGTATTAATTCGATACCACATGTAATTCTTATTGATCAGAACGGAACAATTGTTTCGAGAGGATTACATGGAAAAGCTCTACGCGAAAAGATTGCAGAAATCCTTGATTAATACACTACAGAATAAAAAGGCAGGTGATATATTTTTTATCATCTGCTTTTTTTATGTCTTTATCAGTTTACAGAATGCAAAAAGATCCTTTACACTATTGTCGGAGGTTGTGTAAAGGATCAGTTTGTCTGCTAAATAATGAACATCAATCAAAAATATTTTTCATGTATAGAATATAGATTTTTAGCAGAGGATCTGAGTAAAATAATTTAATCTAGTCCTTAAATAATATAGTATATTAACATAAATACTTAGTTAGATAAAAAAGAAGCTTCCGGGTTTTATACCGGAAATTTCTGATTTATTCAGATTACTTTATGATTGTACCATCTTCATGGAACAAAACTGTAATTTCTTTATCAGTAGCTTCATTTTCCATTTCTACTTTATATGCAACTGAGTGATCAGGATATTCTACTAAATAACAATCATCAATTTCGTATCCTGAGAATTGTGTATTGATCGTATGACGAACTTCAACAGGTAGATCCATTACTCTGATTTCTGATTGAGAGTATAGGAAATGGTAGCTGTTTGGTTCGAAATATAATTCAAATTCACGGTTGTTTACGCGAATTTCTACTTCTAACGTATTCTTCTCGATTTCGAAGTCAAGAATCGTGTAGTGTCCAGCGTTTTTATCAAGGAAGTTGATAATAGCAGAAGGAATTTCTACAGGAACATTATCATCATCATCATCGTTGTCATCATCATTGTCAACCATTACAGAAAGTAAACGACCGTCTTCTGCAAATTTAAGATCATGATCCGGTTGTCCTTGCTTTTCAACTTCGATTTTGTAAACTGGCTCAATACCCGGACGGTAAAGTAAATCGATATCATCGATATTCCATCCTTCAGTAAAGAAAGTAGTAGCTTTATAACCGTTTTGTACGTCTAAAGGAAGACTCTCAAAATTGTCGATTTCAATTTCAGTCAAAGCACAAGTACCATCATGTTTAAACCAAGCCTCATTGTAATCTTTTTTTACTTTAGTCTTTTGGTCAAGGATGAAGCTAGCAATTGTATACCCTTTTTGTTCTCTCCATGTAATGTTTTTAGCATTTGGAAACTGTTTAAGAAATGCTTCTTCAATTTGTTTTGATGGTGTGAAATCTACATTTGTGTCATTGTCATTTTGACAGCTTCCTAAAAGCATAGTAGCACCCAGTGCAATCCATGCAAAATTACTATTAAATTTCATAATACAAAATAATTTTATTAGTTTAGTTAGTTGTTGGTCGATTTATGTTCAAATCTGAGGGCAAAGTAAAGGGGCAATTCTGAAGAAATTCTGAATTTTCGCGAAAAAAATGGATTTATGATTTTTTTTGATTCCGGGATTATTATTCCTATAATATAGTTCTAAATTTGTTTAGGGAGATTTTTGATATGACAGGCTCTTTTGTTCAGCAATTTAGGGTTAACTGAAAAGAGTCAGTTTAAAGATTACTTTTGGACTAATGCAATTATAAACAGTAAAATGAAAATTCTTATCATAGAGGACGAGGTTGAAATAGCTAAGTCCATCATTACTTTTCTCAAAAGGGAATCGATGACACTTGAACATGTCATGACATTACGTGATGCAAAAGACTATATTCAAATGTATGAGTATGATTGTCTGGTTGTCGATATCGCATTGCCTGATGGATCAGGTTTGGATATTGTTAAGCAGATAAAAGAAATTTATCCGGATACAGGAGTCATTATTTTATCTGCTAAAGATACGCTTGAGGATCGTGTTAAAGGCCTGGAGCTGGGTGCAGATGATTACCTGGTGAAACCATTCCATCTGGTAGAGCTTCATGCACGCATCCGATCGATTCTTCGCAGACGACTTCACAAAGGAGTCAATGAAATACGTTTTAATGAAGTCACTATTTTGCCGGATAATCATAAGGTTTTTGTAAATGGCAATGAGTTGCTGCTTACTAAAAAAGAGTATGCCTTACTATATTACTTTATGGTAAATAAAGAACGGATATTAAGTAAAGAAACTATTGTAGATCACTTATGGGGCGATACTATTGGTATATCGGCAGATTCTCTTGACTTTGTTTATACGCATCTTCGGAATTTACGCAAGAAACTACTTTCTGCAGGCTGTGAGGATTATATAAAGACAGTTTATGGGGTGGGTTATAAATTCTCAGAAGAATAAGATGTTATGAGACTATCTAAAATCTATAGCCGCTATTCTTTTCTGGCTACATTTATTGTTATTATTCTCTGTGCATTAACGCAATACGTTATTTTTGAGTCATTAGTGAATAAGACATCCGATGAGACTCTTGCAGACTACAAGAAAAATCTGCTTAAGATGATAGTACAGCAACAAAGGCTTATTGATGATATAGAGCTCGGAGTAAAAAAAGGGAGGCTGATTTACACCGAAATCCCTGAATATGATGAGGACAACGTGCAATATAATGATACTGTTATCTGGCATCATACCACACAGAGATACCGTACTTTCCGTACAATATCTTTTCCTGTTCAGGTGAATGAAAAAGTTTACCGGGCTACGATCTTGCTTCGGACTATGGGGAAAAAGGATATGATGTTTGCAACAATTGTAACATTTATCTGTATATTTCTCTTGCTTATGCTTTATATTTTACTGATGCGCGGATTTATAACCAGTAAGATATGGTGTCCGATAAAACGATTTATTGATGAACTGGGGCAGGCAAGTATTCATTCCGATGTGAAATATGAGTTTACCAAAAGCTCTGTTGATGAGATCAATCAATTGGAAAAAGCATTTATGCAGATGATGAATCGTATTCATAAAGATTTTCGTAAAAGTAAAGAATGGTCAGAAAATGTGACGCATGAAATGCAAACACCTCTTACGATTATGCGCTCTAAGACAGATCTTTTATTAGAGATGCATCAGGATGATTCAAAAACGATTGAGTTATTGCATATTATGCAAAAGAATATAAACAGGATGTCAGTCTTCAATCGGTCGTTGATGCTTCTTACGCGTATTAATAATCAACAATATGACGATAAAGTAACTTGTGAATTCAATAGCTATATAAAAGAAAAGGCAGAAGAATATAGCGAGTTTTTCGAGTTGAAATCAATTACCTACACATTGCGTGAAGAGGGAACATTCATTCATCAGATAGATGAAGCATTATTATATATATTACTCAATAATATTTTTTCTAATGCGATGCGTTATGCCTCTAAGGACGATGGCGAAATAGCTGTTCTGATTCAAAATGATAAAATTGCTTTTACAAACAACTATAGCGGCTCTATACCTCAGGGCGATTTGTTTAACCGTTTTAACCGGACAAACATGCGTGAAGACTCTACAGGTCTGGGGCTTTCTATTGTTAAGGCTATTGCCGATTTATCCGATTTGAAAGTACAGGCACACTTTACAGGTTCGTTTTTTACATTTACGATCGAGAAGTCAGGTTCGTAGATCAGATTGTTTTTATCAATTACTGAGGAGCCCTGAACCGAATAAAACAGAACACTGTTAATATGGTAGATGTATCGTTACTTTGTTTATCTTTGTTTCGAAACAAAATATAATACGAATAATCAAGAAAAACGAATGCTATGGCAATGTATAATTTTGAATTCTATAATCCGACTAAATTAGTTTTTGGAAAAGGATCAATTGCAAAACTGAAGGAGCTGCTTCCTTCAGATGCTAAAATCATGGTTACTTATGGTGGAGGTAGTGTAAAAGCAAATGGCGTTTATGATCAGGTAGAAGAACAATTGAAAGGATTTGATTATATCGAATTCTGGGGTATTGAGCCGAATCCTAAATATGAGACACTAATTAAAGCTATCGAATTGGGTAAGAAAGAAAATATTACTTTTCTTTTAGCCGTAGGAGGTGGTTCTGTATTGGATGGTACAAAATTTATTGCAGCAGGAATACCTTATGACGGAGAGTCGTGGGATCTTATAAAAGATAACAGTAAAGCGATTACTACAATCCCGTTGGCATCTGTAATGACATTGCCGGCAACCGGGTCGGAAATGAATAACGGAGCTGTTATTTCACGTCTTGAAACAGAAGAGAAATTTGCGTTTTTTACACCTACTAATTTCCCTCAGTTCTCAATACTTGATCCTGAAACAACTTATTCACTGCCTGCATTTCAGGTAGCATGCGGAGTGATCGACACGTTTGTTCATACTGTAGAACAATATATGACATTCCCGGTTGAAGCTTTATTGATGGATCGCTGGGCCGAAGGTATTTTGCAGACACTTAAAGATGTATCAGATACACTGATGCATGAGGAAAAGCCGGATTATGAAACCCGCTCAAATTATATGTTGTGTGCTACAATGGCTTTAAATGGCTTTATCTCTATGGGTGTTCCTCAAGACTGGGCAACTCACATGATTGGTCATGAGCTTACTGCATTTACCGGGCTGACGCATGGAGTGACTTTGGCAATTGTTTATCCGGCATTGTTGCGAGTAATGAAAGAAGAAAAAATGGATAAACTTCTGCAATATGGTGCGCGTGTATGGCAAATTACAATCGGAACGCCTGAAGAAAGAGCCGAACAAACGATTATGCGTACAGAGAGCTTCTTTAATTCATTAGGAATTGCAACACATCTTTCAGACTATCATGTGGATAGAACTGTCATTGATAAAATTGTGGAACGCTTTAAAAACCGTAAGTGGAAATTAGGCGAGAAACAAAATATAGATTATCATGTTGTGGCTAAAATTCTGGATATGGCCTATTAATCCAAACAAATATGATATTGCTTGTCTCTCCTTCCAGGTTAATGGATATGAATAAATCCACTGAGCTTTTGCCCTCAACAACACCTGTATATGATAAGGAGGCTACTGATTTGGCAAATAAAATGAAAGGATTGGAGCTGGAAGAAATATCTCGCTATATGGGCGAAGATGATCATCTGGCACGTGAAACCTATGATTTATATCAGAACTTTGAAGATGCTCCTGTTAAGCAGGCACTGTTTGCGTATGCAGGTAAATTCTATAAAGCATTGGGAGTAAATGATTTTTCATTTGCCGATCTTGAATTTACCAAAAAGCATCTTCGGATTATTTCAACCTTATATGGTTATTTGATTCCGACTGATGATATCAGAGCATATCGAATGAATTTTCATCTCGATTATCAGAGTGAGACATTGTATGATTTCTGGAAACCGAAAATAACACCTTTGCTTGTGGCAGATGTAACTGCAAACGGAGAATGTCTGTTGGACTTCTCGGCTCAGGAGGTTATAAAGGCTGTTGACCGCTCTGTGTTTCCTGAATCAGTCAATTATATTCATGTAGATTTTAAAGACAAGGCAAAGAATAAAGATGAGTATGTCTCCATTCGTGCTTATGCTCAGCCAGCAAAAGGACATTTGGTGAGATACATTATTAAAAATAAAATAGATCATCCTGACGAACTAGTATCCTTTACCATTGACGGATACAAATTCAATAAGGAATTATCTACAAAATCAAATATGGTATTTACAAGAGAGAAGCATTAAGCTTCTCTCTTATTCTATTTAATAATCTATGCTGACAACAACTGTATTAACGATTCTTCTTTTGCTGCTTTCTCTGGCATTGATAAAACTCTATCGGGAGCTGACGGAACTCAGAAAAAAAGGGGAGGATCAGATCTCAGATAAACAGATGCTTCAGTCTGTAGAACGGGTATTGGAAGACAAAGAACGTCAAATTCAGAACCTTGAACTGCAATTGAAAAATCATTATGACGAGCTTGAAAATAAGAATCAAAAAATAACGTCTCTATCAACTTCTCTGGCTTTGGCACTTAAAGAAAAACAAATCTTTGAAGAGAAACTACTGACTCAAAAACACGAAATTGAGGAGATGAGAATAAATATGACCAATGAGTTTAAATGGATGGCTCAGGAAATTCTTGAAGAAAAATCAAGAAAGTTTACCGAAACAAATAAGGTCAATATTCAACAGTTGCTGGGACCTTTAGCCGAAAAGATAACCGAATTCAGATCTCAGGTTGAAGAAGCGTATGGCAAAGAGGCCAAAGAAAGATTCTCATTACAATCAAGTATAAAAGAGCTTGTAGAGCTTAATAGCAGAATAAGTGAAGAGGCTAATAACTTGTCTAAAGCCTTACGGGGAGATTCCAAAATACAAGGTGATTGGGGTGAAATGATTCTGGAATCGATACTTGAAAAGTCCGGTCTCAGAAAAGGAGAAGGATATTTTACTCAGGAGTATCTCAAAGATAGTACGAATAAACATCTGTTTAATGACTTAGGACAGCGTATGCGTCCGGATGTTATCGTTGTATACCCCGATGAGCGAAAGGTTATTATCGATTCAAAAGTGTCTCTTACGGCCTATCTGCGCTATCAGGAAGCTGTTTCTGCAGAAGATCAGGCGAAAGCCATGGCAGATAATCTGGTCTCGGTCAAACGTCATATTCAGGAATTAAGCACAAAGAGTTATGATGATTTTAATCAGAGTCTTGACTTCGTGATGATGTTTATTCCGAATGAAGGAGCATATCTCCTTGCCATGAAAGCCGATCCTTCTTTATGGAGTTATGCCTATGACAGGCGAATTGTATTGGTCAGCCCGACTCATCTGATCACAGCATTAAAGCTTATATCTGATCTTTGGAAAAGAGAATATCAGAATCGGAATGCTCTTGATATAGCTAATCGGGGAGGGTTATTGTATGATAAGTTTGTCACTTTTGTGGAACATATGCGAAAAATCGGAGATAGTCTGGATAAAACGCAAAAGAGTTATGACTCTGCAATTCGTTCTTTAAGTGACGGAAATGGGAATCTTATTTCTCAGGCTCAGCAATTGAAGGATCTCGGAGTAAAAGCAAAGAAAACATTGTCAGTCGATGAAGGTGTTTAATATATTCCCTGATTATATATAAAAAACAAAGCGGTATATCTTTCCGGAGATATGCCGCTTTATTTTTTGTGTCTCTAAGCTTTGTGTAAAAATTAAAGTAAAATAATTCGCAGTAGGGGTATAAATACTATATTTGTCCGTGAGATATGATATTTTTAAGATATTTATAACTATGTAAACACCGGTAAGGAATTAGTGAAAATGAAAAATCTAATATTGAGCTCCTTGTTTCTTTTGTCTTTTATAAGTTGTCAGCAAAAGAAAAAAGATGTATTTGTCGCAAATCTTAAGCCAACAGAATTGCAGGACACATCATCTTTTGTTTTATGTAACAATAATGTTCAAAAAGTGAAGATTGAAGAGCCTTCCAATGCAAACTTGAAGATGTCGGATATTATTGAGGAGTTTAAATATATACCGATCGAAACGGCAGACAGCTCTTTGCTCGGACAATATAAGACTGCTTATCTGTTTGAAGACAAAATTATACTGGAGGATGTAGAGACTAATATGGCTTATATCTTTAATGATCAGGGCAAATATATCCATAAAATAGGACGTAAGGGTTATGGGCCGGGTGAAATGATAAAGTTAAGCGGGCTTGCCGTAGACCTCTATAACCGTAATCTGGTAGCTTATGATCAGTTTTTCAATAAGCTGTTCTATTATACACTGGATGGTAGTTTTTTATTTACCCGGGAAATGCCGCTAAATAGTAGTCAGAATATCCAATTCGTTGCACCGGATCTTATTGCATTCGCTGTGAATCAGACCAGAGAAAATGAGCAGCTCGAAAATCTGAATCAGTGCAATGTTTTGTTTACTGATTCGATGTTAAACGTATTGGGTGGTACTTACCATGCGGCAAAGAATTTTTCACCTAACTATAGTCCGTATAGCTTTAGCCAAAACAGAGCTGTTACAGGATATACTCCTCCTTACGAGCCTGACTTTTATCAATTTTCGGGAGATACATTAGTGCATACTTATCATTTTGAATATAAAGGTTTCGATAAGTTGTTCGTTTTGAATAATGCAGAAAAAAACAGCGATGATGGAATAAGTTTGTTTTATTCAACAAGATTACTACCTCCTGTTTTATTTACAAACAGATTCTTATGGTTTAAAACTCAAATGCCTCAGGCGGCCAATGAGTTTTATACTTTGTACGATAAGATTTCTGAGAAATCAATTTCTTTTAAACCCTCAGATCTTGTATATGATATACCATTTCGCTTTACTTCGGTATTAACCAGCTATAAGGATTATCTGGTCGGTTATGTAGGAGCCCCGGAGCTTATAGAAATGAAAAAAGCTTATGATCGATCGGGTGTAAAGATTGATCCGGAAATAGAGGATATGATTAATGATTTACAGACAGATGATAATGATATTCTGGTATTGTTTAAATTGAAAAATATACAATGAGATACACAAAAAAAGAAAGTCTATCAGCGCATCCGAGCTGATAGACTTTCTTTTTTTTCTATAATAGAACGACATTATTAGTTAAGAGCATAAACCCATGCATCTTTAAATTTACTGTCTTTTCTTATTTGGTTCAATTCGTTTTGTGCCTCTTGTCTTTGGTTTTTTGGAAAACTCTTAAGATAGATTCTGCTTCTTCCACCGTTATGAAGAATACCGGCAGAGGTATGTCCCATAGTCAAAAGTTTGTTGAGGTGATTTTCACCTTCCCGTTTTTCCGGAAAACTATTGACAATTATGTAATACTTATCAGGACTCTTTGTTTCCGTTGCTACTTCTGTTTTTTGAATGACAGGAGCAGGGGACATGTTTTTCTTTTCAGAAAGAAGTTGAGTCGTGTTTATTTCAGAAACAGAATCCCTTGTAGATGCTGCTATTGAATCAGCCAGCTTAACCAATTGTTTCTGCTGAAAGATTTCCGATGAAATAATTCCTGCATAATTGATATTAGTGCTTTGCTTAGAAACAGGAGATGAGAATAAAAGGAATATGAGAATAGCTGCAGCAGTTGATGCCACATATCTCAATGTACGTTTATTTACAGAAATATGTATCTTCTCTTTCGTTTCACTGATAACCGGATCTTTCGCTTCGACAGGCTGAGCAGGTAATGTTTTCAGATTACATACAGGAAGCCCGAACTGATTAAACATATTCAGTGCCGTACGGTTTTCTGCAAAGCTGTAACTGTTGTTTTCGAAAATAACAGAACCAATCGTGCCGATAGCTAAACTACCTTCAAGTGCAAGTGTCCATTTCAGTTCTTTTACTGATTGTGCTATGTAGGCAGTTGCTTCCTCTACGGATATATTATCTGTATAGGCAATGGATTCAGCAAGATTGTTGTCGCTATGCTGAATTTGGTTATTGAAACATATTTCGGAATAAGGGGGGATTATCTGACCATTATCGAGAATTTGAGCCGATTTTTGTTCACAGATAAACACACCAAAATCAGGAACGATAACGTGTGATCTTTCCTGAAGCAAATATTCTATATGTAGCAACAACTTTTTCATAGGACTGCAAAGGTACTCTTTTTTATTATTTATTCAATCATATCTAAATAAAAATATTGAGAAAGCCTGCTATTTCAGATGTGCTGCAATCAATTCGGCTATCTGAAGCAGCGATTCGGTTTGAGTGAATGAGAAATCCACTTCCATGCTATTGCCGATCGTGGCTTTAAGCAGATTGTCATTCTTAAAGCGATC
>JBOFIZ010000043.1:0-1021 GCA_051650425.1 Bacteroidales bacterium | reverse complement strand
GTAATCTATCCGAAGCTTTCGAAACCAACGCCAGTGTGGATGTGAGTTATGCTGACGCAGCAACAGGAGCCAAACAAATTAAGATGCTCGGACTTTCAAACGAGTATGTTCAGCTAATGACCGAAAACAATCCAACCTTTCGGGGCGCCGTATCACGTTACGGAATGGACTATATTCCGGGGCCGTGGATGGAAAGTATTCAGATCTCAAAAGGGGCATCCTCTGTAAAGAACGGCTATGAAGCCGTTGCCGGACAAATCAATGTTGAATATAAAAAGCCCTATGCTTCCGATCCTCTAACCATCAATCTGTTTGGCTCAGACAATGGCCGATTAGAAGGAAATGTTGATGGTAATATCCGAATTAACGAAAATCTATCGGCTGGCATATTTGCTCACTATTCCAATGATAAAAAAGCCCATGATGCCAATAAGGACGGATTCCTGGATAGACCCAAACTGGAACAAATAAATCTGATGAACCGTTGGAATTACAGAAAAGGTAATCTACATTCAGACTTTGGTATAAGATACATCAATGATAAGCGGGAGTCAGGACAATCGCAACACCTGAAAGATAATCATATTGCTGATTTGTACCAGGTCAGTCTGCGTACAAACAGACTTGAATTTTTCAGCAAAAACGGTTATATCATAGATGCAGATAAGAATCAGAGCATTGCTTTAATCCTTTCAGGATCTGGTCATGATCTAAACAGCAAATATGGGTTAAACACATATCAGTTAAAACAAAACAACCTTTATGCGAATTTGATATTCGAGACAGATCTAGGAATCCGTCATCAGCTAAGCAGCGGAGTCAGTATGACACTGGATCAGCTGGATCAAAAGCTGTCATTAACAAAACCGATTGAAGGTATCAGTCCAGAACGTAATGAGTTCGTATTTGGCGGATATGCCCAATATACATACAAACCTCTCAGTAATCTAACTATTCTGGCAGGTATCCGTGCCGATCATCACAATGAATACGGGGCTTTTATTACACCGCGCTTACATGT
>JBOFIZ010000042.1:0-1010 GCA_051650425.1 Bacteroidales bacterium | reverse complement strand
CCTAATAATATGGAGATAGCAGACAATAATGAAGTGTATGATTTAGTTTTCCATATTTCGAACGCTTTGGAACAACAAATATTTACACAAACAGTGACTGTAGAGAATTTATTGAAATTCAAAGAATCTGATTTGTGGGATGAATCTATGAATGCAATTCATGTTGAATATTGCGGTGGTATTCCTTTCTGTATTATTCCGAATGATGATTGTGGTGGAAATACGGGTGATTGCGTTCCTTTCATGCAAGGAGCATCAAATAAAGAGGATTTCCAAATTTATGCTGATAATGCTGCACTAGAAGCAGCTTGGCCATGGGAAATTAAAAATGTGAATTTAATTTCCATGATAGGTATTCAAGGTACTTCTGATAAATATGTATATGTAAAAGGTAACCAACAAGGCGAAATTACATGGAAATCTCAACAATTTAAATTTACAAAAGGCGATAAAATATTGATTGATGCAGCCATTCGTAAATTGAATAGTGATGATACTCCCGCGAATCCTGGAGGAGCGAGCTTTGATGCTTGGTTGAAAGTTAATCTCATTGACGAAAATGGAAAGAAAGTAGGAACCGAGTGGAAACAAAAAATGCAATCAAATAAAGATTTTGCTTTGCAGACATTTGAAGTGATTCGTAAAAATACAGGAACCGGATGTTATAGATTAGCCATAACTTTGGATATGCAAAGTGGTAAACAAGAGCGATTTGAGTTTAAAATGGATAATATAAAGATAGTAAAATAGATAGGGTAATTAGTTTATTGAATGAGATTGAGAAAGATTAGACTCTGATTATAAGTTTTACTTCATTATTTTATAAGACAATAATTACACATTTACATCTATCAATTTTTTGTAAACTGCATTTTTTAGATTGTGACAGATCTGAAGAATGCAGTTTTATTTTGCCTCAGTTTGAGTCTCTCTTCCATTTTGTATTTGTTTCGCGTAATCTTTAATAATCAAACAGTGCAACTAATTTATTTTCAAGGAGAAGTATTTTT
>JBOFIZ010000041.1:0-1638 GCA_051650425.1 Bacteroidales bacterium | reverse complement strand
ATCTCATCAATAATACCATCCGTCAGACGGGTGAAGAATAATTTTATTTTATCGAATGCCTTCATATTTATGTTCGATTATGACACGTTTAAGTCGGGATAGCAAGAATAAAGGTGGAATCAGGTAAATAAACAGTACGACCCAGTTTATCCATGTATATGCAAATCCGTAATCACCATACAATAAATTCTGATTGATCATCACAAAGTGACGGATCGGAAACAGATAACTTGCTCCGTGAACGATCGGATACATATCCGGAACCGGAAAAGTGACACCGGACAGCGTAGCTCCCAAAGATCCGACCATTGATACAATACTGATAATAATGCCCATAACCGGAAATATGGCAAATATAAATAAGGCTAAAGCCTGTGATGCTATAATCAGTAATACGGATGACAGATTGAGGGGCAAAAAACCACAGGAAAATGGAATGTGCAGCATGCCGAACATGATATAGTTGGCAAATATCGCGATGCAGGAAAAGATAATCGTATAAGGGATAAATTTCCCGACTATCGCAATAAGCATATTCCCATTGGCTGTAGCTAACCATTCTTCAGCGGTGTGGAACTTAAGTTCACTGCCGACAATATACACAGTCGTCAATAAGACCAGAATTTGTAAGAACACAAAGAAGAAAGGATTGCTGAGGTAAACCGAATAATCAAGATCGGGATTAAACAGCGGGTGACTTCGCTGGTTGGTTGGCATGATAAAGCTCATGATCTGATCACTGGTCAGTCCAAGCGAGGCTCCTTTCATTATTGTCGGTGTCAGTGCGATGGGTTCGAGTACATTTTCGAATGCACCCAATACTTCACTTCCGACACTTAATAAGGCGTAATGATAATAGTAATTGATCGTTGTACTTTTGCCATCCATCATGCGATTTTCGAAATCGTTCGGGATGACCATATAGCCATATATCTCTTTGCGCTGAGTAGCCAGACGAGCCTCTGCAGGATTGGCATAATATTTCGTAACAGTCATGGTTGGCACAGCATTTACATTGCGGATGATATTTCGCGAGGTGGCTGTTCCATCCATATCAACAACACCGATGGGTATATTCTCCATTTGTCCGTTGTTGAAAATGGTTGCCATAAAGAGAATACAAAACAGAGGCAGAATGATGGTCACACCAAAGTAAAAGCGGCGGGAAATCATTCGGTCTATTTCGCGTTTAAGCACAGCAAGCAAAGGATTTTGATTCTTTTCCTTCATGCGTTTTTTATTGTTCGTTTAAATTTACCAGTACAGACATGCCGGGACGCAGATCAGGTACCGGATTTGTTGGTAAAGCATGTATTTCGAACGTTCTTAAATCATAAGAACCGGTCTCTTTAGTGGATCTCCAGGTTGCAAAACTGCCCATAGGACTTATATAGTAAATTTCAAACTCGACATTCTTTTTGTCGATAGCCGGAATATCACCTTTGAACTTTCCATTCATTTTGAAGTGAGGCATCAAGTCTTCACGTACATTCAGTACCGCATGTGCATCACTCAGTACAACCAAATTCATGATAGGCATACCTGCACCTACTAATTCTCCGCGTTTAGGGAAGATATTTGATATTTGTCCGTCGGCAGGAGCACATAATAACGAGTCTTTAAGTAAGGACGCAACTT
>JBOFIZ010000040.1:0-1147 GCA_051650425.1 Bacteroidales bacterium | reverse complement strand
TCCGAAGCCATTTCGTAATGAGTTTCCGAAGTCGTACGTGAATAGATATCGAATGTAATACCAAATTCTTCGAAAGATTTTTTAATGATCCCGTGATAGCGATCCACTACGTCTTGCGGCGTAATTCCTTCGTTTTTGGCTTTAATCGTAATCGGCACACCATGTTCATCAGATCCACCGATCATGATTACATCTTGTCCTTTCAGACGAAGATAACGTGTGTAGATATCAGCAGGAACATAAACCCCTGCAAGGTGTCCGATATGTACGGGTCCGTTTGCATACGGAAGCGCTGTCGTAACAAGCGTACGTTTAAAATTCTTTTCAGACATATATGAATGTTCTTTCTGTAGTTTCTGTATTATGACCGGGATCTCCGGGAATCAAATTTGTTTCTGAATCACCTGTAAGAAATCGCTTAGTTCAATCTCCAGGTTGTTCCTTCTTTACCGTCTTTGATTTCAAAGCCTAAAGCCTGTAATTCGTTACGGATTTTATCAGAAGTTGCCCAGTCTTTATTAGCTTTGGCTTGCTGACGAAGTTCAAGAAGCATATCAACTGCTTTCGAATAAGCTTCAACATTTGCTCCACCTGCTTTGCTTTCTTCAACCATACCCATGATTTCAAACATAAATGTTTTGAATAAAGAAGTAATGGCATCAATATCAGCCTGAGTGAATGATTCATCACCGGTTAGCGCCTTGTTGATCAAAGTAGTTGCTTCGAATAAATAAGAAATGACAATAGGAGTATTCAGATCGTCATTCATTGCTTCGTAGCATTTCTCGCGTAAGCTTTCGATGTCTACCGTTGATGTAGTTGCCGGTTTGATTCGTGCAATATTATCGAATGCTTCCATCAGTCGCAACATTCCTTTTTCGGAAGCTTGTAAAGCTTCATTACTGAAATCAACAGTACTGCGGTAGTGAGCCTGAAGGATAAAGAAACGGATAGTCATCGGAGAATAAGCTTGCTCCAGTGATTTATGGTTTCCGGTAAAGAATTCATCCAAAGTGATGAAGTTTCCTAATGATTTACCCATTTTCTGGCCATTGATTGTGATCATATTGTTGTGCATCCAGTAGCGAACGGCATCTTTACCTTTGGCAGCACAAGACTGAGCAATCTCACATTCGTGATGAGGGAA
>JBOFIZ010000039.1:0-1250 GCA_051650425.1 Bacteroidales bacterium | reverse complement strand
CCATCACTAAAACGGAAAACCTGAACCGCTAATTTATTTTTGCCTTGCTTAATTAGTGAAGTAACATCAAAATGAGCTGGAAGTCTGCTATCTTCGGAGTAACCAACATACTCCCCATTAAGCCAACAATGAAAGGCTGATTCAACTCCTTCAAAATCTAATATAAGGTCCATTCCCTTAAAATCAGCTGGGACAGAAAATTCATGGATATAACTTCCAACCGGATTATAATCAGCTGGAACGTTAGGCGGATTAACCGGAAAAGGATATTTCACATCTGTATAAATGGGAGCATCAAAACCTTGTAACTCCCAACTACCTGGTACTTCAATCTTACTCCATCCCTTCAATGAATAACCGGGTTTGTAAAAATCCTGTGGTGCTGAAGCATAATTTTTAGCAAACTTAAATTGCCAGATTCCATCAAGAGAAAGAATCCGATCATTCTTCCGGGATTCTGCTAAAGCTTTTTCAGTTGAAGAATATGGCGTAAAATGCGCACCCATCGGTAAACGATTTACTTGATTAATGCGGGGATTTTGCCAATGTTCAATTTCTTGAGATGACGCAATCGCAGGTATCCATAAGGATAGTAGTATTAAGAGTGTTTTATTCATAGCATTAAGCAGTTATATTATTGATTTAGCGTGTTGCAAAATAGGTTACCAAAAATGGGACCGTTAAATCTACTGTAACGCCATGAAATATGGCAACAACAGCAAATTCTTTACCACTATATCTGGATATAACAGGTAGTGTTGTATCCATAGTTGTAGCTCCTCCGCATGAAATGGGAGCCAGCTTACCAAAAGAATATACCAATACGGGAGTGAACAACAAAGTTGTAATTTCCCGGATAATATTTGAGATAAGAGCAATTGTACCTAGCTCAGCTCCTTTATATTGAGTTATAAAAATACTTGATAATGAGTAGTAGCCAAAGCCTGACCCAACAGCCATACATTCCGTAAGCGTATATTTAGGAAGAAAAGGGCTAACCAAAGCTGATCCCAGCAATGTTCCTATGATAGTAATTAAAGGTAAAACTATATAGCCTTTACGGATATAACGAATATTCGTCAATGCTTTCGTATCTGCGCCAACACTTATCCCGACACAGAACATTAATGCCCATAAAGCATACAAGCTTAAATCAGAATCAAGTATCCAAGTTGGGAATAATTTATAGAAGGAGCAGAATACCCCCACAACAAAAAACAATATAATAATAATACTTCCTCTCATTTTTG
>JBOFIZ010000038.1:0-2255 GCA_051650425.1 Bacteroidales bacterium | reverse complement strand
CAGACGCCTTTACTGTCTTAACGATTTTCTCTGCTGATTTATCAACCAACATGTGATCGAAAGACTTCAATTTAATTCTGATTTTTTGGCTCATATCAATGAATATCTATATAATTAATCAAACGCTTTTGATTGTTATTCGGGAAGAATCGGAGATCCTTCCCGAATTTTATTTTTTTATAGTAAATCTACTCTACCGTTTACTTCTTTCAATACTTCTTTCGCAGTATTAGCTGAAACAGCATCATAATGAGAGAAAGTCATTGCAGAAGTTGCACGTCCTGAAGTGATTGTACGAAGTGTAGTTACATAACCAAACATTTCAGCTAGTGGAGTTTTCGCTTTCACGATACGCGCACCTGAACGGCTAGTTTCCATACCTTCAACCTGACCACGACGTTTGTTCAAATCCGAGATTACATCACCCATGTTTTCTTCAGGAGTAACCACTTCAACTTTCATGATTGGTTCCAAAAGAACAGGAGAAGCTTGTTCACAAGCTTTTTTGAATGCTTGGATAGCACAGATTTCGAAAGATAATTGATCCGAGTCCACATTGTGATAAGAACCGTCGATCAAAGTAACTTTTAATTGATCTACATTGTAACCAGCTAAAACACCGTTTTTCATTGCAGTCAAGAAACCTTTTTGTACAGAAGGGATAAATTCTTTTGGAATGTTACCACCTTTAACCTCGTCGATGAATTGAAGTTGACCTTCAAATCCTTCGTCAACTGGCTCAACACGAACAATAATATCCGCGAATTTACCACGACCACCCGATTGTTTTTTGTATACTTCACGAAGTTCAACCGCTTTAGTGATAGCCTCTTTGTACGATACTTGAGGACGTCCTTGGTTACATTCAACCTTGAACTCACGTCTTAGACGGTCAACAATAATTTCAAGGTGAAGCTCACCCATACCACTAATAACTGTTTGACCAGTTTCTTCGTTACTAGAAACACGGAAAGTTGGATCCTCTTCAGCTAGTTTAGATAAACCAGTAGATAGTTTATCTAGATCTTTCTGAGTTTTAGGTTCAATTGCAATACCGATTACTGGATCTGGGAATTCCATTGATTCAAGAACGATTGGCGCTTCTTCAGCACACAATGTATCACCAGTACGAATATCTTTGAAACCTACACCTGCTCCGATATCACCACAACCGATGAATTCTTTCGGATTTTGTTTATTTGAGTGCATTTGGAACAAGCGAGAGATACGCTCTTTCTTACGAGAACGAGTATTGTACACGTAAGAACCTGCATCCAACTGACCTGAATAAACACGGAAGAAACATAGACGACCAACGTAAGGGTCAGTAGCAATTTTAAATGCTAAAGCACATAACGGCTCATCAGATGAAACTTTGCGAACAACCTCAATTTCCGGATTGTCGATATCAGTACCAACAACGATTGGGTTATCTAAAGGAGATCCTAGGAATGCACAAACAGCATCAAGTAATTGTTGTACACCTTTATTTTTGAAAGAAGAACCACAAAGCATCGGTACGATAGTCATTGAGATAGCTCCTTTACGTAATGCTTCAAGAACCTCTTCTTGAGTAATCGTTTCTGGATCTTCGAAGAATTTCTCCATCAATGACTCATCAAACTCAGCAACAGATTCAAGCATTTTCTCTCTCCACTCCATTACTTCATCCATCATTTCAGCAGGAATCTCTTCTTCTGAATATTCAGCCCCCATTGTTTCATCGTGCCAGTAGATAGCTTTCATTTTCACAAGGTCAACAATACCTTTGAAAGTTTCTTCTGATCCGATTGGAACTTGAATAGGACATGGATTCGCTCCTAGAACATCTTTTAATTGACGAACAACTTCAAAGAAGTTTGCACCAGAACGGTCCATTTTGTTTACATAACCGATACGAGGAACTTCATATTTGTCAGCTTGACGCCAAACTGTTTCAGATTGAGGCTCTACACCACCAACTGCACAGAAAGTAGCAACTGCACCATCCAAAATACGAAGTGAACGCTCTACCTCTACTGTAAAGTCAACGTGACCCGGAGTATCAATAAGGTTGATTTTATATTTATCACCTTTGTAGTTCCAAGAAGTTGTTGTAGCAGCAGAAGTAATCGTAATACCTCTTTCTTTCTCTTGTTCCATCCAGTCCATTGTAGCACCACCATCGTGTACTTCACCAATTTTGTGAGAAAGACCAGTATAGAAAAGAATACGCTCAGAAGTCGTAGTTTTACCCGCATCAATGTGCGCCATAA
>JBOFIZ010000037.1:0-1210 GCA_051650425.1 Bacteroidales bacterium | reverse complement strand
AACCTTCAGGTGCTTCTGTTATTTGTTTCGTAATAGTCACTTGCGGGAATTCGATCAGCTTTTGCTTGGTCATATAATAGATATTATCTGCCAGCAATTTGCCTCCCTGATAAAGTTTAGCTACTACAACGACTTCATTGCGTTTTTTGCCGTTCAATGCTTTTTTCAAATCAACCTGAAGAATATTCGTTGATGTATTAGCCGGGATCGTTTTGTTTACTTTTGTCGAATAAACCACTTTTCCGTTCAGATCCATCACTTTCAGATCCAGCGTTGCCGATTCTTTTTTCAAGCGATCAGAAACTACATAGATATTCAGATATTTATCATCAGCAATCGGTGATACCAGAATATCCATAAAGGCTTTACGTGCATAATAGTGCTGCGCCTTCCAACGTCCGTAATAGTCACGGCTGGACCATGAAGCTACCGGCCAACAATCATTATGTTGCCAGAATAATGTCCCCATACAATATGGCATATCTCTGCGATGAGCTTCGATTGCTGTTTTGATCGCATCTCCCTGAAGGATTAGCCCCATGTGAAGGAAAGATTCGAAATCTTTCGGTTCGCGGTATTCATCCAGCAAATAGTTTTTGATACGTGCATTTGCTTTATCGCCTCCGCGCTGGTGAGCCATCATGACTTCCGAGAAGATATCCCAATCTTTTGGATCTGAAGCATATTTTTTCACTGACTCAAATTCAGGGAACGACTGGAATCCGTATTCGCTGAAGAAACGTGCACGTGTACGGTTATAGCTGCCGATTGAATCCATAGCATGCCATACTCCCCAGTAGTGAGCATCACCATCTTCACCCAAAGATGCTTTATTTAAATCACCTCCAAACGGAGACGAAGGCCAGTAAAATGTTTCAGGAGCATACTTGTTTACTTCTTCCGGCAAAACAACAAAGTATTGGTTGTATAACTGATTGAAGATCGTATCAGCATACCCGTTCCCAAGTTTTCCGTATTGTTTTTTCCATCCCCAGTTGTGCCATGCATAATGGTTTTCATTATTACCACACCAGATAGCCACTGACGGATGATTGCGAAGACGCTTCACATTATAACCTGCTTCTTCACGAATATTGTCTAACAATTCTCCTTCAGCAGGATAAAGACTACATGCAAACATGAAATCCTGCCATACTAAAAGACCTTTCTCGTCACACAAATCGTAGAAGATTTTATTTTCATAGATACC
>JBOFIZ010000036.1:0-1225 GCA_051650425.1 Bacteroidales bacterium | reverse complement strand
TATATTTAACTTTTTTAAACACCCGTTGCAGTTTGATTGATTTTCGAACAATAAATAACAGTTTGATCATAAAAAGAGGAGAAGATAAAACGATAATGTTTTTTCTTCTCCTCTTTTGTTACACAACTCCTGTCTATCTGCTCCGACTCACCGGAAAGCGACTGATAATTTTTTCCTGAAAAAGTTGCATGGCATCGTTTTTTCTCTACATTTGCTCCCAACATTAACACATAACCCTTATGAACATAAATCAAATTTTAGCCTCTTTGGAAGCTAAGCATCCAGGAGAACATGAATATCTTCAAGCCGTGAAAGAGGTACTTTTATCTATTGAAGACGTATACAACCAACACCCTGAATTTGAAAGTATTGGTTTGATCGAACGCTTGGTTGAACCGGATCGTATTATCACATTCAAAGTGCCTTGGGTGGACGACAAAGGTAAAGTACAGGTCAATCTGGGCTATCGCGTTCAGTTCAATAACGCTATCGGACCTTACAAAGGGGGACTTCGTTTCCACCCGTCTGTAAACCTGTCCATTCTTAAATTCTTAGGATTTGAACAAACGTTCAAAAACGCGCTTACTACTCTTCCTATGGGAGGTGGTAAAGGTGGTTCCGACTTCAATATCAAAGGTAAATCCAATGCGGAAATCATGCGCTTCTGTCAGGCTTTCATGCTTGAGTTATGGAGACACGTGGGTCCGGATCGCGACGTCCCTGCAGGCGATATAGGTGTAGGAGCCAGAGAAATCGGCTATCTGTACGGTATGTATCGCAAACTGACAATCGAAAACACTGGTACTTTCACAGGTAAAGGGCTCGAATATGGCGGGTCATTAATCCGTCCCGAAGCAACAGGTTTCGGTGCGCTTTACTTCACAAAAAGCATGCTTTCTACAAAAGGTATCGATTTCAAAGGCAAAACAGTTGCGATCTCAGGCTTCGGTAATGTAGCATGGGGTGCAGCAATCAAAGCTACGGAATTAGGTGCTAAAGTTGTTACTATATCAGGTCCTGACGGATATATCTATGATCCGGATGGTATCGAAGGCGAAAAAATCGAATACATGCTTGATCTTCGTTCGAGTGGCGAAGACATCGTTTCTCCTTATGCAGAGCGCTTCCCGAATGCTAAATTCGTAGCAGGTAAAAAACCATGGGAGGTAAAAGTTGATATCGCTTTGCCTTGTGCTACTCAGAATGAGGTAAACGAAGCAGATGC
>JBOFIZ010000035.1:0-8491 GCA_051650425.1 Bacteroidales bacterium | reverse complement strand
ATCGACATTAGGAGACAAGAGCGGTATTATCGGCGCTTGCTTAATTGCACGTAATCGAATTTTAAAGCTGATCTAAGGTACTGATAAGAATTTTCAAATTGATACTGTTCAGACCTCCCCTGATCTGAATCAACTTTACATTATAATAAAAACGAGAGTAAAAGTCTGTTCTATCGGACTCTTACTCTCGTTTTGGTTTCTAAAGATATTTACAATCTAACCACAAAAAGCCTTCTCTCTGTTTTATATTGGCAAATACACTCAGCAGCAACAATAACAGTTTGATACAATAATATCTATTTTACTTTCTTTTTGATTTATCCTAATCGCTCAGAATGAGCTAAAAATTATAACAAGAAATATAGCCGAAAACAACGTAAGGAAATCACATTACATATAATAGTAATAACCAGATAATTAACTGTATTTGTTTTTTATAACTGTTATTCCAAAATAAGATACGTATTAAAACACTGCCAAATACGTATCTCAGAAACTTTTCATACGTATCTAAAGAAAATTATACACCGCGAAAATTTAAAGATACACTGTATAATTTCAGAGATACAGTCAATAAATCTAACAATTGACTGTAAAAAAGAGAAAATGCAGTCAAATTCTATCAACAATCAGGATTCTAATCTGACTGTACGTTCAGATTCCGAGAAAAATACGAACATACATTTTTTATCAAAATGATTATATTTCATCCTGTTTCATAACAACTGCATAAATAAAAAAGAGCCTGTCATTTCGGCGTTCATAAACCGAAACAACAGACCCTTTTTCTAATATGCTAAATAAATCAGTCTTTCAACAATGGATTGTTAGCCACAGCTGATTTAGGGAAACGGATCGTATATTTAGGATCGTTTTGCTCTAATACATATTCTGTAGTCATACTTGACTTCACGATACGAGGTTTTGTCGTACGACGTAAGTCAAACCAACGATGCCCCTCTACAGCTAATTCTCTTTGACGTTCATCAGCTATCTCTTGAATCAACTCATCATGATTCAATGCATTTACACGAGCTGACTCAATCGTAAAAAACTCCGGAGTCAAGCGCTTTTGTGTCAGCGCTAACAGAAACTCTTTCGCTTGCTTGTCATTATTCAGATGAGCAGAAGCTTCTGCAGCGATCAAATACAACTCAGCTGTACGTATTTCTGATTTTTCCGTGCCTCTTGCGCCTTTAGCAACTTTGTAAGCTCCCGAAGATTTTCTGAAATACAAGGAGAATCGTTTATCTTCTTCTTTATTGTATTTAGAAGCCAATTCATTCGTAATAGGTTGATAATCCTGAATATCCATATCAACAAACTCAACTAAAGCCAAAATAGCTTCTTTAGACTCAAAATGATAAGGTGCCTTTGAAGATTGATCATTCAAATCTTCCAGTTCAGGACGCATAGACAGAACTGATTGCGCAGCTGTCAATGCTTGCTCCCAATTACTTTGATATAAAGCTACACGGGCCTTCAATGCTTGCAAAGACTCTTTAGAGAATCGATAGTTAATTGGAGCCGGTTGTGTCTGCTTTTGCATTCTGCGTTCAGCTTCTGCAATATCACTATTAATTTGCGAATATACATCTCCTAATAATGCTCGGGGAAACTGTTGATCAATATCAATTTTTAAGCTTAATGGAATTGATTTCGAATTCGCTGTCTCTGCCGCATACGGCTGTCCATAGATATTCACTAATGTAAAGTGTAAGTAGGCACGCATAGCGTAAGCTTCTGCCACAACCTGAGCGATTGGCTCTGTCCCGTCATCTTTTATCTTTGATTGCTCTTCGATAACATGATTTGCATAGAATATCGAATTATAAAATTCATCATAATGATAATTCGTTGCTTTAGGATTAGGTGTTGCATCGTTCCAGATACACAAGTCAAAATAAGTATCATAACTCCAGTCCCATTCAGTCGGAAGCAAAAGCTCATCTGTTCGTAAAGTAACAAGCTTCTTGTAAGGTGGAACTTTTTGATAAGAAGAAGTCATCAAAGCTCTGAAATCTTCCGTGTATTCTGGTATTACTTTTCCGACAGGTGTTACATCTAAGTAATTACATGACGAAAAGAAAGTAGTACACAATACAACTGCTGAATATAATATTTTCTTCATTTTTTGTCTCTCTCTAAAATTAGAATGTCATATTAACACCGACTGAGAATGATTTCGGAATCGGTTGCGCATAAATATTACCATAAGTTTCCGGATCAAAGAATCCTTTGTAGCTTGTTCCAAACACGAATGGATTACGTGCTTCGAAGCTGAAACGGGCACTCGAGATAAATTTATTCTTCAAGACAGATTGTGGCAATGTATATCCCAGACGTATACTATTGATACGCATATAACTGATTTCTTTGAACCAGATATCATAATTGCGGAATGTATTCGCCGGGTCCATACCGTACCATTGATAAACAGTATTGGCATCACCACCCGTAGTAGAATAACCTAGTAAAGCCGGATATTTACCATTTGGATTTTCAGGACTCCAGATTTGCATTGCTTTATTCGGGAAATTCATACCACGATCCAACTCAGTTGGATTATAGAAAGGAGTCTCACGAACCATTTGTTTCAAGCTGAAACTTGCAGAGATTGCTAAATCAAAATCTTTGTAACGGAATTTATTCACCAAACCTCCCGTAAATTTCGGATCTCCATCACCCATATAAGTATACAGATCACGGAATTCCTGATGACTCAAACCTGTTTGTAAAATACCCCAATCGCCTTCCTGGATTTTGAAAAACTCTTTAGCTGACATTTTCTTACCGTCTTTTTCGAACATCGGCAATCCGTTTTCATCCAGTCCTGCTGTTTTCAAGGCAAACATAGCATTTACCGGATAGCCTTTTAATGATGGTTCGTACGAGTTGTCGCGGACATTGATATCATCTACGCATGAAATATTGCGTGAGAAATTGAAATCTGTTGCCCAGCTAAAATATTTTGTTTTAATATTCACTGTTGACAAAGACAATTCAAAACCTTTGTTCGATACAGCCGCCCAGTTCATCGTTGTGTAAATAAATCCGTTTTCACCCGGAATTGCTCGCATACCAATCAGGTCACTACTGTTTCTCCAGTAGCCTTCTGCTGTCAGATTAATACGTCCGTTCAATACACCAAAGTCTAAACCAACGTTAGTCGTAGATGTTCTCTCCCAACGTAAACGCGGGTTTGGAGGAGACGTAACTGTAATATTAGGCTCGTTATTATCAGGTAAAATAGAAGTATTACCCCATTCACCTACTAACAAAGGTGATGTATTTTTGTCAATATTACCTTGAACACCGTAAGATGCTCTTAATTTCAAGTTCGATAACCAGCTTACATTACGCAAAAACTCCTCACGATTCGCATTCCATGCTCCGGAAATAGACCATAAAGGAAGGTATCTTGTACGAGGGTCAACACCGATCAAGTCAGATCCGTCAAAACGAACACTACCGAACATTGTATAACGGTTATCGTACGTATATGAAGCGGTAGCATAATAAGAAAGGAATCTGTTTGTGTTCAGATTCTTTTGATATTGTTTGAAGCGTGCGCTATTAATTGTCGATTGAGAAATACCTTCAGGAAATATCAATGGCTTAGTCGTTAATGTACGAGCATCATAACCAAACCCTTTTGTATGAATATCAGTCATCGAATTGCTACGCATTTCAAAACCTGCCATCATATCAACATCATGCACTTCGTTGAAACGTTTTGCATATTCCGCTTGTGTACGGAATGTATATTGCATAAAGTCACTGTTCCAGTTCTGAATTACTCCGCCATCAGGCAAGAAATATTTTTGAGTATTACTTGGCTTCTCTGTATAGCGAGTTGATTCTCTGTACTTACGAGTGAAATAAGTTTCTTTATCCGCAAATTTTTCTGTCGAGTTTTTATCATATTGTAAACCAAACTGAGCAGATACTTTTAATCCGCTGAAGACGTTATAATCAAGATTAAAAACTCCTTTCAATGATGTCGTATTCAACTCATAATTCGTATTACTTTGCTCTTCATCAAAGTTATAAGGCAGATAACGATTATCATATCCATCAATATCCTGATCGTATGCATACGAACCATCGGCATTGTAAAGTGTCGCATAAGGGTTTACTGTACGCGAATATCTTGCCGGATTTGTAAAGGCATCTGTATCGGTAATATAAGATGTACGTTTACTCTGACTTCCGAAAATACCGACATTCAATTTCAATTTCTTTGAAATCTGAAAATCCGTGTTAGATGTCAGATTGAAACGATCAAATCCTGTTCCTTTTGTTGTTCCCTGTTCATTGTAATAACCTGCAGAAACATAATAATTAGCTACGTCTCCACCTCCCGAAATACTTACACCATACTGTTGATTCAGAGTTGGACGGTATAGCTCTTTACCCCAATCAATACCTGCACCACGAAGATTATTAATTTCTGTTTGTGCTGATTGAGAAAGCGCGCCAAAACCGCCCTGGCGGTAAGCATCCAGTTCACCGTATTTAGCAAGAATGCGGGAAACAGAACCTTTTGTTGATCTGAAGTCAAGATCTGAACGTTGTGCCAGTCCTAATTCGAAATCAACTTTCTGAGATGCATTCATCAGATCTAATTTTGAGAAATCAGGACGAAGCGTATAGAAAGTAGCTGCATTTACATTTACTTTCAGACTCCCTTTTTTACCACGCTTTGTTGTTACCACGATTACACCGTTTGCTGCTCTTGCACCGTAAATAGCTGTAGCGGCAGCATCTTTCAGAATTGTAATATCTGCAATATCTTCGGGATTCAAACCTGCAATTGAGACATTTGTCAGGTTATCAATATTCTCCTTTCCTAAATCTTTAGGTGCTTCATTGCCCTCCAATGGCACACCATCAATAACCCATAGCGGATCTGCCGAACCATTCAAAGATACCGTACCACGAATACGTATTTTATTCGCAGCACCAGGTCCACCATTTGTAGCTGTCGAAACCACACCGGCAATCTGACCTTCTAATAACTGGTGTACACTTGAAACACCTGTCTGCGCAATTTCAGACATATCCACTTTCTGAATAGCTGAAGTCATTTTGCGTTTTTCGATCTTTTGGTAACCTGTTACAACAACATCTTGTAATTGTTTCGAATCAGAATCCAATGCTACTGTAAACTGAGATCCTTTCGATATATCAATCTTTTTTACTTCGTAACCGATATAGCTGACCAATAAATGCTTAACTTCTTTCGGTAAAACGAATGAAAAAGCTCCGTCAGCATCTGTAACTGTCCCCTGTGGATTGTAATCTAACGCAATTCCATCTTTTGGATCAATGAAAACAGTAGCCCCGATCAGGGTTTCTTTTGTTTCTTGATCTATTACCTTACCCGATACTGTTTTCGTAGCTTGTGCGAAAACAGTAATCGGTAAAATAAGAGTCAAAAGAAATAAGATTCTCTTCATCTTTAGTTAATAGTGTTATTATAAGTTGTATATTATTTTATATTTAATGCTTCTTTGATGCGTACTTCCAAATCCTGATAATGGTTACGTGTCGATACATCTCCACTATTTTTTCTTGAACGAGCCAGTTCCAATACACGGAAAAGAGTTCCTCTTTTCACAGAAACAGCTTCTGATACGCGATTCATTGCTGTATAGTTCAAATTCGTTGCCGAATAATCAGGACGCGGCATCATTTCGAAACGAGCGGCATGAGAAGAAGCCAGAGAGCAACATGCTTTTTGACAAGATGCTTCGTTGCGGATAGCCTTCTTCGTTGTTTTTTCGACAGCCTTATTAGAGCTTACGATAATTGCATCCAAGAAGTTCTTTTGTGTCATTCTCTCATGCAAAGTCAAATTTTTACCTGCAATAGAGCTCTTGAATATTGCTTTGTAGATATCATCAAACATATCTTCCGGCATGTATGTTTTTTCTTTCCCTAGTTGTGCCTCTGTTTCGTACATACGAAGCAGACGTTCATCTTTTAACAGGTTATAGAAAGTTGCATACTGTAATTCGCGGGCTACATTGTAAGGAGAATATTCGACATCTCCCATTGGTGCTTCTTGAATTGTATAGCTTTTTTTCCATACAGGATCGTTGAACAACCAGTCGGGAACAATAAAGATTTCGTCAATCAGATATTTAACAGCTTCTTTTTGTTTTGCTTTATCGATTGGTACATAGCGATCAATGTTATTACCTTTAACTACATTGTTAATATGAAAACCGCCAACGTTTGCCATTACATGCTCGCCGTACATTTGCCATTGATTAAGAACTCCCATAAGAAGTTTTCCTGCTTCGGCATAAGTTTCACCGTCAGCACCAGTCCAATCTACAATATTAGGAACGATTCTCTTCAGATTCGCAATACCGTATTTTCCTGCTTTGATTGCATCGTCTCCCAAATCTTCGGATTGAGAACGCGGATCAATACAGTTTTTTGGATCTTGTGTTTCACCATAGAAATAATATGGATTGTCTTCGTGTTTACGAATCCACTCATTCAAAATCGGCAGCTCTTCTTGTGGTGTTTTTGTATCAAGAAATCTGTATGCCCATTCAATAGCAAACTTATCGTAGATACCTACTACCGGATTAAGTGAAGTTACGCCGTCTCCAGGCTGTGCTACATAATTGAAACGAGCATAATCCATAATCGAAGACGATGTACCCATTTTTTTAGTAAAAGACTCAGAGCGTAATGAATCTACCGGATATGAACTCGAAGCTCCCATATTATGAGTCAAACCAAATGTGTGCCCTAACTCGTGAGAAGATACAAAACGAATAGCCTCTCCCATTGCTTTTTCACTTAAGACATTCGGTCTGAATTCAGGATAAGTTGCACTTAACTGTACACGTAACCAAGAATGAATCGCTGTCATCACGTTATGCCACCATACAACATCGGCTTCGATGATTTCACCTGAGCGCGGATCGATAATAGACGGACCCATTGCATTAGCTCTTGCAGATGCTGCATAGGTAATTACATTATAACGAACGTCGTCCAGATCGAAATCTGCCATATCTTCAGTCACACGTTTCACCTGAATGGCATTTTTGAAACCTGCTTGTCTGAACGCTTCTTCCCAATCCGTAACGCCGGCCATAATATAATCTTGCCATTGTGTAGGTGTAGCCGGATCAATATAGAAAAGGATTGGTTTAACTGGCTCTACCAATTCACCTTTCAGATAGCGTTCTCTATCTTCAGGTTTTGGCTCTAAACGCCATCTGTTTACCAACTGTCTCTTTTCTACTTTTTGCTGTAAATCATTGAAGTACCAATGCTCTGTTGTAAAATAACCTACTCTCGGGTCATTAAAACGTGGTTTCATTGGTTCTTTTGACAACAGAACTAAATTCGTAGTTGTATTTACGCTTAAAGGAATAACTTTTCCTCCTTCGCTATAAGTTGTAGATAATACAGACTTAACAATTACATTATTCGGGAAAGATTTGATTGATTCTATTTTCGAGAAATCTTTTTTTGGAGATCCTCCAAGAGAGATTCCATTATAAAGATCGTTGAATGTTTTCTCTGAACCGTCAAATACCTTATTTACTTTGATTAATATAGAAGAATCTGCGCTATATCCTTCGATTGGGAATGTCTCGAAAACTGATTCAACGAAGTTATCCTTAACAGAAGCTGCGATAGCATCCTCTTCCTTCACAGTTATCATTGGATTAATTGTCTTAACCCAGACTTTCTTTAATTCTTTATCGAGATGAAAACGAATTAGTTTGTTCTCATAATTCATCCCTTTATTCAATCCTGCGTCATTTAAGTCAAAAGGAACACCAGATACTTTATTCACGATCAAAATATCGCGACCTAATAATGAATCCGGAATTTCAAAGTAATAGTCACCTTTCACTTTGTGTATTTTAAACATTCCTTCCTGAGAGGTTGCTCCTTTTAGAGCTTTGTCATAGTCGGTTTCTTTTTTCGATTCGACTTGATCGATCTTCTTTCTTTTCGCAAACAATCCTCTTTGTGCACTTACAGGCAATGTACTCAATGAAAGAGTAAGTGATAAAAGAGTTAAGCAAACTTTTTTATTCATCTTCGATATTTTGGTTTTTATTCAACTTCAAAAGATATGAAGTACAATATAAAGCTGTTATAGTTGTGAGAGTTTATATTTATACAATAAGTGATGCAATAGCTCTTTCTAACTAATAACTATTAGACTGACTTTATTCTGTATTTTTGTCTTAAGACGGTAATTTGTTAAACTTTTATTCTCTGTGTGATGTTAGTCTATCGGATCAAAAGTAAATTTGATTTATTAATTTCAATTCTACCATGAATAAACTAACAAATAATTTTTATTCATATTACAAAGATACGATATTAGAGAAAACAGAAATACTTAAAATTGTAATCAGATATTTCTGAATAGATAAACCATATTAAAAAATAGCGATGTTTAATAAGAAATTATCCTATATATTAGAAAGTGTATATAAAA
>JBOFIZ010000034.1:0-1073 GCA_051650425.1 Bacteroidales bacterium | reverse complement strand
GTTAATCCTCAGCCGATTGGTGAAAACAGTTTCTGGTATAAATACTATACTTTCCATCCTAAAATGGCAAGTGTGGATGATGGTAATATGATTATGGCTAATCCGGGTTCTTATCTTTCAAATCCATTTGGATTGTATGATATGCACGGAAATGTTGCTGAATGGACACGTTCCGACTATGCGTCTTATCCTTACAACGAAAAAGAGCAAGGCAAAGCTGAGCTGAAAGTTGTACGGGGCGGATCATGGAAAGACCATCCGAAAGAAGCAACTGCTGCTTCCAGAAAAGGTTACTATCCTCACCAGAAAGTTCATAACGTCGGATTCCGAATGATTATAGAAGATTGATAACTTTGTAACCGGAAGGGTAGATTTACTCTTCCGGTTATTATCAAACCGAAACACCAAATACAGAATACAATGAGTTCCATTAAACGAATCCTTTACTCACACCTTACCACAAATATCTACTTACTGATATTAGCTATTCTTTTTGGAGCTGCAACCTTTATCGAAAAGTTTTACAGTACCCAAACTGCCAAAACAATTATTTATAATAATCCGATTATCTATTTATTATTGTTATTCGGACTTATTCATTTTGCCCTGATTGCTTTAAAAGGTAATTACATCCGTACCAAACGAATGGGTATGTTTCTTTTCCATGCTTCTTTCCTTTTCATTCTGATTGGAGCATTCATCACCAATATTTTTGGCTTCGAGGGATATATGCATATCCGCGAAGGTCTAAAAAGTAACGAAATGATTGTTACTGCCGAGAATAATCGCATTAAAACAATTCCGTTTGAAATCTTTCTGGAAGAGTTCAGACTCCAGCGCTATCCCGGGTCTCAACGAGCTTCTTCATACGAAAGCATATTAAGAATCAAACACAACGGTAAAGAAAATACCGAAACATTGTCAATGAATAAAGTAATCCATATCGATGGATACCGCATATATCAGTCTTCCTTTGATCATGACGAAAAAGGGACTGTCCTTCTTGTTAATTATGATCCGATCGGAATGCTTGTTTCTTATCTTGGCTACATAATTCTCTTTATCGGAATTAT
>JBOFIZ010000033.1:0-4875 GCA_051650425.1 Bacteroidales bacterium | reverse complement strand
AAACAAGGATTAAAAGTGGGTATTTATTATTCTTTACTAGATTGGTCGAGTAATGATTATCCGCATGAATCACGTACATCGATGCGCTATCAGGTGAAAGATGATCCGGCTCGCTGGCAGCGTTTTCTGGATTTTAATAATAAACAGTTAACCGAGCTGAATCAACAATATAAACCCGATTTATACTGGTTTGACGGAGACTGGGATTTCGACGGAAAGACATGGAAAGCGAAAGACCTGGCTACTATGTTACGAAAATTCAATCCGAATGTGGTATTGAACTCCCGTATTCAGGGGTACGGTGACTATGAAACTCCGGAGCAAGGGGTACCTGTAGCACGTCCGAAATCACCTTGGTGGGAATTGTGTATGACAATGAATGATAATTGGGGATATGTGCCAACAGATACAAATTATAAATCAGCTAATATGTTGCTGCGTACTTTCGTAGATTGTATCTCCAACGGAGGTAATTTGTTACTTGATATCGGACCGAAAGAGGATGGTACTATTCCGGAAGAGCAAGTCGCAGTGCTTAAGGAATTCGGAAGATGGACTAAGAAACATGCTGAGGCTATTTACGGCACACGTGCCGGAATCCCTAATGGGCATGTTATGGCATATACAGCTTTGAACAAGACTCAGGATATTCTTTATTTATATCTGCCTTATAAACCGCAAGGTCCGATTTCGATCAAGGGACTGAAGAATAAAGTGAATCGTGCCTGGGTTGTCGGGAACGGTGCTATGCTTGAAACAAAAGTAGTAGGAAAATTATACTGGAGTCAGGTACCGGGTATTCTTTATATTGATGTTCCGGAGCAAGTACTTGATCCCGAAATTACGGTTATTGCTTTACTTTTGGATGGTAAAGTTGATTTATATAACGAAGCAGGTCAGGTTATTACAAGTAATTAATGCTTTGTTCGAATAAAAAAGCTATCTCAAACTAAATTGAGATAGCTTTTTTTGTAGTATAGAAAGTAAGATCAAGATGACTCAGCTTCTTTGTTGATAGAATTCATGTTATTTTGTATGTTTAATTTTAGATAAAATAGATTGTGTAATGGATTGATTAATTGATGGTTTAGTAAGGGCACTTGGCAAATGGCCTCCATGCACAATTGCACAGCAATAGAATTTAACCAACAAAAACATCCCATTATGAGGGTTTGTACGACTTGGTTGAATTCATATTCGTTTAGGTATACAGTTGGATACTCTTATGACCCCTAATATACGCTTTTATGATCTTTCCGAATATTAAGGTAATATCTTTCTGAAAAAAGTACCATTTCAGACTAACCGTAATAGGTCTAAATGGTACTTTTTTATTTTATAGTAAACAGCAATTCCAGCTAACTCCGTTTTATTTGCTTGATAATCTCTTTCTCATTAGGATATATAATTGATATATAATATTTTATTTGGATTTAATTCAGATTATTAGCACCTATATCAAACTTCATAAATAACAATACAGGGATTCGAATCTTCTGAATAATTCTCTAAAACAGTATTCAAGTCTTGAGGGATTACAATATCTTTGTTGTTTTCAAGTACCGAGTTCAAAACATACATATAAGTTCCATCCAATATTGAAATAAACTCAGAGCTTTGTGCTGCTCTAACTTCAAACATTCCTTCACCCCTGAGCACTCTTTCACATTCTGCATTCAAAGAGAAATCATTGTTCCACCCATAAGGTATAAGAACTCCCTCAAGAGTGTTTTTATTAGCTAATGCAAATCCATCCATAAAGCTGGCACTTTGAAAAAAGACCATATTTGCAGTTTCGAACATCCCAACGAAACCACTAAAATATCCCGAGTTCCTTAAAATCAGAAGACTCTCTTCAGGCAGTTTGTCACCTCCATGTAATAAATCGGCTGTTGGATATTTATAAGAATCCGGAAGCTGAATTTTATAGCGCGGAAACATTCTTTTTGATACTGAGTAATCATAATTAAAAATAGTATCGCAAGCTGGCTTAATAATCGAAAGCTGCTTATTATATAAATTATTAGGATTGCGTAAATATACACCATAACAATCACTATGTCTAAAAGCAGTTATTGGTATCTCAACATTTACAACAGAATCTAAATTAATATCTATGTGTAATTGATTATAATTCTCCATTACATTTCCCCCCAACATATTACGAGGAGTTATAAGCGTATTTACAACTAATTGATTACCAGGTAAGGCTACAAATTTGTTAATCTCTTGTTCGCCAACAGTTTCAAACAATCGTTTCTGATAAACTATCTCGCCATTCCAGTTATATAAGCATATTTTCCCTCTTGGCGTATCGTAAATATAAATTCCTTGTTTATCAGGTGATAAGCATATAGATTTTGTAGAAATATATTCACCGGAACCTTGACCGATAGATCCTATCTGCCGAATAAAAAGCCCCGTCGATTTATTGAATAAATAGATCTTACTCAACTTATCCAAAATGACCAAATAGTCATCTTGCACTTCGACTTTAACGATATCACTTAATAGACATTTATCCGTTGTTTCCAATTGTATATACTTTACACCTTTTATATTCTTAAGATAATCGTGGACCAGGATATCATCTCTAAAGTTTAAAACAGGTACTTCTCCTGACTTGTAATCAATATAACCTTTTTTTGACATATTACAAGACACGAACAACAACAATATAATTATATATTTCATATTCAAAGTATTAGTTTAATTTATCAGATATCTAAATAGTTATTTAAATATTTGATGAAAATTTACAGATTATTAGATAGCAGTGCCAATCTCCGTTACAGAATAAATTTGAACGATTCCCTGTTCAGGCTTTACACATATATTCTTTTCCGAACTACTATCTATACAAGTGCCAAATTTGCAACTTGCTTTGTAAATATATCTTTTTTTATAGGAGGCTGATGCACCCAATACACCTAGAGAGCCATCCTTAGTACACTCAAGAGTTAAATCTCCCAAGGTGTAAGACATTATACTGTGGCAATAAATATTGTATCCATTACATTTAGGAATTGTTTGATCATCAGTACCTGTTGATTTCAATAGAGTTGACTTCTTATTAAAATTGTAATTACTTAATGCCTTTTCAACATTAATAGCTGTCCCTAAAAAAATGAGAGTACAACCAAGCATTAAAATTTTCTTGTTCATGATAATTGGTTTAATTGTTAATATTCCATATCTTATAAATAGATATAGTTTTATTGATCGCTGATTTCTTCAAGCAAATAGAATCCTTCAAGCAAAACTTATACGAATAAGATGCTAAATAGATTACATAGACTAAAGAACAACATATATATGAATTTAATGTATTTTCTCTGTTATGGATAACTATTTTGAAATAATATACAATTATACATAAAAAAGTAATTGGTGAGGTGCACATATAACGATCTTTATTGAAATAATATAAATCACAATAGTTTACGACTTATATTGCATAATATGTTCATTGTTAAACTCCTATATAATTAGGGTCTGCTGAGTAAATTAATAGACTAAAAGGCGATGAGCCATATTATTTTGATCCGGTAGAATAATTACCCGAATTTAGCCTAAAATTGGCGACATAACAGTCATCATTACTTCTATTTCATAAGCTTTGAGTAGCTGTCTGTTAGCCTTGTTAAAGTATATCTTATCAGCAAAAAGTTTTGCTGGAAGATATCCAAAATGTTTTTCAAACAATTGAATTTGCAGCTCCAAATCCGAAGATTCTTTATAGGCATCCCAATTATGGTGATCTATAAATGTGAATCCGTTTGTAATACTAGCCCCAATTTTTGCTCCGAATTCAGTCATAGATTTAGCCTTACCTCTGACTATCGGACGAATATGTGCTTGAAAAATGCTTATTATCCGATTTGGACAGCTTCGAGCCATTTCTTTCTGTTGATGAAATACTTTTATGATACTTCTTACAAGGCGCTGCTCATCAGATCTAAGCTAGTAGAGAAGATGCGTTCCATTTGTAGCTTTTAATGTAACAAAATTATGAATATTCTTACCTAAATAAGCTAATGGCTCTAACTTTCCTGTATTAATCAGCTTCTTGCTTTTCTTTTTCCGTTTGATCACTTTAAGATATAATTTACGCGCCTGCTTGTAGTGGGCATTAGGTTGTTGAAGCGAAAAAATCTTACACAATTTTGATATCAACCGATTGATTACCCTTGAGCTATCATGAAGTAAATCAATATCTGTAGGATAGTGACCTTCTGCATCTGCACAAGTAGCATCAATCTTTAGTGATCCTTCATGTTTGTGTCCCGAACTGTCTGTTAATTGAGATTCACTCTCTGATGCTTTATTCCCACTGGAAGTGTTAGGGGTATTATTTTCATCGTTTTCGTCTTGTTCGATTGGTTAGCTGATTTAGCTTTTTCAAGTTGAGTCAATAACAATGTCAGACTCATTTCATTAAAATCATCGGTACCTAAGCGTTTGTGGATAGTTACAAACAAGCTAGAGTCAAAGATTGGTTTATCTGTAAACTCAGAAAGTCCTAGAAAGTATTGTGATGCAAGGGTATTTTTCTCCGCTTTAACACCGGATATATTTATAAACTTCCGGCTCTCACCCGACTTAACGTTTCCGGATTCATCAGTAGATAAGAAGCAATATGTGCAACAGGAACTCTTCTTGCTACATCCGGATACTCTTGACAAAACCGCTCATAACGCTCGTTCACACTTTCAAATCGCCATGAATCTGCTTTTTTCTGTGATATGATAAGCTTGTATTCTAATATCTTTCGGAGTAGATTGTTAATATCCGAATACGTATTTGCTAAGTCGCTCCACTTTCGGTAATCAAGCAAATAGAGAGATGTTGTTTCTATCGCTTCAATGCAGAGTG
>JBOFIZ010000032.1:0-2853 GCA_051650425.1 Bacteroidales bacterium | reverse complement strand
CCCTACAGTCCCCTACAGGCAATGGACCAGTCAACGAAAAAAGTGTTGGCTTATACTTCTCTGATTAAACGCTTTCTCAAAACCTTGCCGCAGGAACGTGTCTATATCCATATGGATAACAATGGTTATTTTCAGAATGATCAGATCTGGTTTAAGGCTTATCTGATAAACACGGGTTTGGATACCATTACCGATTTAAGCCGGACTTTATATGTCGAATTGTTATCTCCGGGCGGAATTATTCTCGACAAACGGGTTCTTAAAGTGGAGAACGGACAATGTCATGGTGATTTCAAATTGAATCAGCTTCCGTTTTATTCAGGATTTTACGAAATACGGGCTTATACGAAATATATGCTCAGTTATGGCGATGATATAATTTATCGACGTGTATTTCCTGTCTTTGATGCTCCTAAAAAAGAAGGTGAGTATTCACAGCGGGAAATGAAAAGTGTACCGCGATATAAATATGATAATATTCGTCCTCAAAATAAAAAGCAAAAAGCACTTAATCTGAAGCTGTATCCCGAAGGTGGAACGTTTATCAAAGGATTGGAATCGAAAGTTGCTTTTGAAGTGACAGATAAGTTTGGGAATCCTGTGGATAGTGCTACGGGGACAATCCTTTCTAAAGAGAAGAGTGTACTGGAGAATTTTCATGTTATGCATGAAGGTAAGGGCTATTTCCTTTATACACCTAACGGCAATGAAGAGAAAATCGAACTGCAATATAAGGATAAGTCATATATGTTTGATTTTCCTGATATGGAAGATTCGGGATATACCATGCAGGTTGATAATTTGAAATCTGTGGATAGTTTATATGTAAGATTACAGCTTACAGGTAACTTGTCAGACGAGCAACTGGGACTGATCGTATTGAATAAAGGAAAGCTTAAACAAGTGGCACTTATTGCTGTCGGAAATGAGCAATCGGTTGATTTCACTTTAAGTAAATCAGATTTCGAATCGGGTACAGCCTGGGTCGTGCTTTTTAATCAGAACGCAGAGATCATAGCTGATCGTTTGATTTTTGTAGAGAAGCCTGAGCAAAAACTTCAGTTCTCCATTGAAGGGAATAATACTTCGTTGCATCCTTTTGCACCGGTTCATTTAGGTGTAAGTTTAAAAGATGGAAGTGATAAGCCGGTACAGACAACTTTATCGCTGGCTGTCCGGGATGCCGAAAATCATATTGCACGTCCGCATACTCTGCAGACCGATCTTCTGTTGATGTCTGAAATCCGCGGATTCGTTCGTAACCCGGAATATTATTTTGATGAAAAGAATACGGATCGCCATCAGGCTTTGGATCTCTTGTTGATGGTACAAGGCTGGAATCGATATTATCCCTGGAAAATGATGACGGATATCACATTAGATTCGATTCGTTATATGCCTGAAATAGGAATTGAAACCACAGGAAAGGTTGTTTCGATGGTTAAACAAATACCTAAGCCGAATGTGGATGTATCGTTCTTATTGCATGTAGAGAATGATTCAACCAAGCAAAACCACATGTACACGTCTAAAACCGATGAGATAGGGCGTTTCTCTCTTACGATTGATAGTTATGGGAAAATGCCATTTATTCTGGGTGTGATGGAGAAGGGTAAACGAAAAGATTATCGAATCTTGCTGGACAGGCTCTTTAGTCCCGAACCTCAAGCGTATAATCTGACGGATCTTCAATATGAGATTAAACAATTGTCTGAAGAGAAAAGTGAACTGATCATTAAAGATAAACCGTTCGATGAAAATCTGGACTCTCTTTTCTTAGCTTTTGAGGATTCACTTAAACGTGTGGGGATTGATGAAAAAGTACATCGGTTAAAAGAGGTAAAAGTCAAAGGTAAAAAAGCGAATAGGGAGAGTGATATTTTTCGCAATAAAGCAACTTCTGTTGCTTATTATGATATGGCTTCGGAAGTTGATAAACTGATTGATCAGGGTGAATATGTAGGGAATAATCTGATAGAAGTTCTTCGGAATGTGAATCCTAAATTTATTTATTTTCCTACATCAGTTAAAAAGCAACAGAAGATGTCTGATAAGGAGGAGTCCGGGATGAATGATTATGAACCTGGTGAGACGATTAAGTATAATCATAGAGATGTTCTTTTCGTTGTTGACTATGAAACAATTTCGGATGAAATTATCCGCTCTGAGTTTTATCGGACACTCAATGTGAATGCTATAAAATCGATCTATGTCAATGAAACAATGTCTGCAAAGGTAAAATACTGCGGAGATCCCTTAGCGAGTCCATTTCAAATTGATTCGCGATATGGATGTGTGGTATTTATAGAGCTGCATCCGGAGGATAAAATCCCTGCCAGAGCAGGTAAGGGTACACGAAAAACCTGGATTGAAGGTTATCAGCATCCTTCAGCGTTTTATCATCCCGATTATTCAACATTGCCCCTTACGGAAGACTATCGTCGTACTTTATACTGGAATCCGATGCTGACTACTGACGAAACAGGAAAAGCAAATATACGTTTCTATAACAATAGTCGGTGTAAGCAGATTGAAGTGCATGCCGAGGCTGTAATGCAGGATGGACGTGTAGGAAGTTATAAAGAATGATTTCGTTTGGATTAATCAACCAACTATTTAGATATGTTGTTGTAATAATATATCTTAGGTTTGTGCAATCCGTTGATATTCATACTAAAAGTAATTATTATTGTAAGAACTCGTAATACTTTATATCTTATGAAAAACACTCTTTTATCGATTTTTGTAGCTTTGACTTGTTTGCTTGTTCCACTCAAAATGCAGTCGAATGATCAATCAACGAAAAAAGTCTTAGCCTATACTTCTCTGATCAAACGCTTCCTTAAAACCTTG
>JBOFIZ010000031.1:0-1024 GCA_051650425.1 Bacteroidales bacterium | reverse complement strand
TATATGCAATGGATAATATGGGGAATAAAATGGATGTCGTTGATGAGACGGCTGAGATTATTGCTAAAAAGCAAGCCGTATTTGTTGATAAATGTCAGAGTTCAAGAGCAGCACGGTGAGAGTGTTTATTAACCAGTGCCGTGATGTTATAAGTTGAGAAGTCATTATATTTCAATTTTTAAGGTTTTGACCGGACTAATGATGTTGCCCACCCTTTCGTTGATTTTTGCAACCATAACTATTTGTTTGGTTGCATTTATACCGGTAATGATTTTAATTTTTTAAGGTGGAGCTGAAATGGTAGAACAAGCTGGCTGTGGTGGGAGAGGGGCGACCGTTAAAATGAGGAGGGAAGGCGAATTACATCCCGGTGAATATATTGTATATCGTGGCTCTATGTCGCTCGCCTCGTCATTTGTATCTATTTTTTGCGCATTAATTTTATTGCCATTCTATGGAGTGGGATTATTCTTTTTGCTGATTGTTGCAATACGTCACAGTACAACTTTTTTTGTGGTAACCAATATGCGCGTAATAGCGAAGCATGGTTTTTTTTATTGTAAGACAATAGACCTGCTTTTATTAAAGGTCGAAAAAGTCCAAGTTAACCAAGGAATTATTGCCCGGATATTTAATTATGGAAGCGTTGTTTTTTTTGGTGCAAGCGGTAAGATAGATGTGTTTGCCGGTGCAACAGAGCCGCTAAAATTACGTGATATAATACTGAGGGTGATCTTGAACGAGAGCAGGTGATATTGTAGGAATTCTGAGACATTTATATCTTAATCACCGTTATAGCAACATAGGTCTATTTATATTTTTAATTATCAATCTTGTTTGCGGTGTTTGTTTTTTAGGCTATTATAGGGTGATAAACAATCAGGCGTAGGCATTTTAAAATGGGCAGCAGTGTAAAGAGGATAAGGCGTGTTAGGCCTGTTTGGTTATCTTTGTTGACGTTTTTATGTATGCTGTCATTTTCTTTTTTTATCGTTTTTTTAGATTTTGAAGAGCGCTTGCAAAA
>JBOFIZ010000030.1:0-14860 GCA_051650425.1 Bacteroidales bacterium | reverse complement strand
AATGCCATTTGCTCCACCAAAATTTGAGTTCCGATAGGTAATCCGACTTTTGTTATCTCTGTTACTTTCTTCATAGAGAATTTCTCCCAGGCAAATTGCGAAAGATAAGATCTAAGTCCTTTACGATTCAGAAAAATAGCCAAAAAGAAGATAGGCATTAAAACTCTGGATACCAATGTCGCATAAGCTGCTCCATTTACACCCAACTCCGGGAATCCCATTTTCCCATAGATCCATAAGTAGTTTAGGCCGATATTTATAAGATTAGCCGCTATGGTAATCATCATCGCAATACGTGTATTACCTACACCTTCCATAAATTGTTTAAACGCAAGAAACAACATAAGAGGGAACATAGATACAATCATAATTCTAAAATACGGAATTGCTAACTCAACGACCCTTTCAGTCTGTCCCATTCGATCCATAAAGAATGATATTGCAAATAGAACACCACCTACTACAAAAGCAAAAATCATATTCATGATAAAAGAGTTCTGAAAAAGCGAAACTGTTTCATCTGACTGCTTTTGAGTATATGCCTTTCCAATCAATGGCGTTAATCCTAATGCAACACCCATACTAAAAAGTAGCCCGACATTAAATACAGCTCCTGAAAAAGAAACAGATGCCAATTCTTCTGCACCTAATCTTCCAACCATCATCGTATCTGCCATTTGCACAACTACTTGCCCTAATTGTGAGAGCATTACAGGAACGGCTATTGCTAAATTATTCTTGTAAAATGGAATGTAACTTTTTAAACTCATATTCTAATCATTTTTTTCACGTTGTCTTATTATATATATGCGGCAAACTACACTGTAAAAATACAGGTAGTACAAATGCCACTTCATCTTGAATTTTTCAAAATAAAGGCCCAAACTTTTAGGTGATGAAAAGGGGAAAAAATCGTGAAGAAAGCCAGCGGCTTTTATAATTGGCTGCAAAATTAATCAAAGTCACTCACATAACAATAAAACACTCACAGTTTTATCCAATATTAATACTCATTATAAAAGCAAAGGGTAAGTTGCATATTGCAACCTACCCTTTCATAACATTTTAGATAAAATGTATAATTAGTTTATTTTGATTTAATCAATTAAAACCATCTTACGTAACAGAAATCCTGACGATGAGGAAGATCTTTATTTTTAGGATACATTCGGAAGCTCAATCTGAATTCACCTGCATTTAATAAATTAAACTTCATTCCGTAATGTGCTATTGATCCTTCAACTTTTGTTACAGATAACTCGTGAGTCGATTCAATTTTAGACTTTCCATCATGCATTGAAATTGCGACTAACTCAACACCAATACTATCACCCAGATCTTTACGATCAAGAACAACTTCAACATCATATTCCTGACCAAGAGAAACATTATTCAAATCAGGCATATGTACTGAAAGAATATCTATTGTATGCCATCTTTGAGCAACAAACTCTTTCCATTTAGCTAACTCTTTTGCTTTCGCAAAACTATTAGCTGTTAATTCATGTGTACGCTTTGCCTGTTTGTCATAGAAGCGAGCTATATAATCATCCAACATACGTTTTGTTGTATAATGCGGAGCGATCTGCACAAATGAATTTTTAATATATTGAATCCATTCAGGAGAATATCCCTTACTATTTTTTGCATAATACAATGGAATAATTTCTCTTTCCAAGGTTGCATAAATAGTCGCTGCATCTAATTGATCCTGGTGTTGTTGGTTCTGATATGTACGACTTTCAGTTAACGCCCATCCTGCACCCGGACGATATCCTTCATACCACCATCCATCTTTCACCGAGAAGTTCAAAACGCCATTCATTTCAGCCTTTTCTCCCGATGTCCCTGATGCTTCCAAAGGTCGAGTTGGTGTATTTAACCAAATATCTACTCCTGCAATAAGACGTTTTGCCAATAACATATCATAATTCTCCAGGAATATGATTTTACCTAAAAACTCAGGTCTGTGAGAGATCTCAACAATATGACGAATCAATGCCTGACCTGCAGCATCAGCCGGGTGAGCCTTACCTGTATAGAAGAACAATACCGGATATTGAGAATTATTTACGATTCTACTCAAACGCTCTAAGTCTGTAAACAGCAAATGCGCGCGTTTATATGTTGCAAATCGACGACCAAATCCGATAATCAATGCATTTGAACTTATATTCTCCAGAATATTAACTACTCGTGAAGGGTCTCCCTGATTTTTAATCCAGTTTTCACGGAATTGATCTTTAATATAATTAATCAGCCTATTTTTAAGACTTTGTCTTACACTCCAGATTTTATCATCAGAAACTTTATAGATACCTTCCCACATTGCTTCGTTGGACTGATCATGCATAAAGTTTGCAGGTAAATATTCTTTAAAGAATTTCAGCCATTCAGAAGAAGACCATGTTGGCAAATGCACACCGTTAGTAACATAGCTAACATGCAATTCACTTGGAAGATACCCTTTCCAGATAGGAGCAAACATATCTTTAGATACTTCGCCATGTAACCAGCTTACACCATTAACTTCCTGACAAGTATTACAAGCAAACACACTCATTGAGAATTTTTCAGCTGTACCCGGATTCTCACGACCTAAATCCATTAAATCCTGCCACTCAATTCCTAATTTCTGAGGGAATTCATACATGTATTTACCGAATAACTGCTCATCGAAGCTATCATGTCCGGCTGGAACCGGTGTGTGAACAGTATATAAAGAAGATGCTCTGACAACTTCTAATGCTTCATCAAAAGACAATTGGTAGTTATGAATATAATCAACAAGACGTTGAACATTAATAAGTGCTGCATGCCCTTCATTACAGTGATAAACGTCTTTTTTAATACCAAGTTTATTAAGCATCTGAATACCACCAATACCTAATAAATATTCTTGCTTCATACGATTTTCCCAATCACCACCATATAATTGGTGAGTAATAGAACGATCGAACTCACTGTTTAACTCTAAGTCTGTATCCATAAGATATAATGTGATACGACCTACCTTAACCTTCCAGATATAACAATAAATATCACGACCAGGGAAAGGAACAGCCAAAACTACAGGAGCTCCTTTTTCATCGAACATCTGTTCAACAGGAAGATGGGCAAAATTCTGCGCTTCATAATTTGCGATCTGCTGACCTTCCATCGAAAGGCCCTGAGTGAAATAACCATAACGATACATAAAACCTACAGCAACCATATCAATCGCACAATCACTGGCTTCTTTTAGGTAGTCGCCGGCCAAAACACCTAAACCTCCGGAATATATTTTTAAGATATTAGCTAATCCGTACTCCATACTAAAGTATGCAACTGACGGTTTTGTTTTATCATATGGAGTATTTATATATGCTTTATAGTCATTATAAACATCTTCTAATTGAGCTTGAAAATCCAAATCATTCGCTAATTCTTCCAAACGTTCATAATTGAGAAGCTCAAGCATTAATACCGGATTATGTTGTGTTTTTTTCCACAATTCGGGATCAATAGATGTAAACATTTCTTTCGCCTCATAATTCCATACCCACCATAAATTTTTAGCTATTTCACCAAGTTTCTCAAGCTTTGCAGGTAACTTTGATTTTACAATTATATCTCTCCAGTATGGAGAGTTTGCATTACTTATTTGAACTTTCATACTTTATATGCTTTTATTAAACATTTATCTTATCATAATACAATATCTAAACTTAGATATTATTTCCATATTTTGATATTCACAAAAATATACGGATATTTCAATTCACTCCTATAAACCTAGATGAAAATACGAAATTTATTTCTGAACTCTCGTATTGGCATTATGGAATGCAATATCGTAAGCTTGCAGATAACGACTTATAAAGTGTCCCCAATCAGCTAATTTAGAATCCAATAGAGCCTGAGCTCGTATTTCATCCTGATGCATTACATCCAAATGAATATAATCATCTAACATTTTGGCAATCGAATCTGAGACTTCAACCTGATTTGTATCTGTACGATGAATAACATTGATTCCTGAGCTTAAAGAATTTGTATCACACACGTCTTCAGCCCATCGTCCGAATCCGGCTAAATCAGTTGTTATTGTCGGCACTCCGAAAGCAATGCTTTCCAAGGGTGTATACCCCCATGGTTCATAATAAGACGGAAATACCGTAACATCCAATCCTATAAGCAAATCATAATATTCTTTGTCAAATATCACATCTGCTCCATCAAGGTAAATCGGAACAAAAATCAAATGGACTGGATCTGTTTTATCATTCGTAAAACCTAGCCATTTCATTTGATTTAGAACATCATCCGAATCCATATTGTTCAGATCATGAGTAATTATAGGATTAGACAATCCTGTTTTTTTCTTCGCTTTACTTTCTATATTTTTGAGTAAATCCGAACGATATTGTTTTACATCTGCAGGGACCAGAACAAAGGCTAAAACCTGTTTATCTTTCATATCATCTTTAGCTCTGAGTCGGTTCAAAGCATCAATAAACAGATCTATTCCTTTATTTTTATATTCGTAACGCCCCGAGGTAGCAACCAGACAAGTATTCTCTGAATCATAGTTTTTTCCTGTTAAGGCTGTAGCAATACTTATCAAAGTTTCTCTTGCTTGTTTTCTTTTCACCTCATACTGCGCTTTCTTAGGCACAAAATTCGGCTCAAAACCATTAGGCGTAATTACATCCGGAAACCTATCCAGAAGTTCAGCACATTCCAATGCGGTTATTTTACTTACCGTCGTAAAACAATCTGCTGCATGAGCTGTCATTTTTTCTAACGAATGTTTTGAAACCATATTTAATTCAATAGCCATCTGATCTCCGTTATAAGCTTGCAAATAGTCATATAGAGGTTTATTGTTTCCACAGATAGATCTTCCTATAGATGTGGCATGTGTTGTAAATACTGTAGCAACCTCAGGTTGATTTAACTGAGTCATTAAAAGAGCGGCTCCTGTTGTCCATTCATTGAAATGGGCAACAACCTCTTTCGGCAAAACCTCTCTGACATGGTTATTTACCAGGCTATTGATTACCTCAGCACTTGCATAAGAAAAAGCACATGCTTCATCATAATCTCCATAAGCTGCATGCGATTGCACACCATACTTTTCCCATAAAAGACCATACACGTCATTCAATTTGCCAAAATAATCCGAAAAATCGACGAGAATTGCAATAGGTTTACCTGGAACATTCCATCGGCCAACTCTTACTTTCAATCCTTCCTCTGCCGCTTTTAATTTCCATGTTTTCAATAAGCTTTTCACCTCTGTAAATAAGGGGTTATACTCTCTCTCAGAAAAATCAGGACCAATAAATATAATAGAGTCTTTATAAAGATCTTGCAATGTTTTTGCACGTGTAGACAGAACTGTGTAGATACCACCTATTTTATTACAAACTTCCCAACTAACTTCAAATATTAATTTAGGAGATATTAATTCAGTATTCATAGCAATTATATTTCGTTAATATGATAACACAAATATGCATCTTTTCTTCCATTCAGAAAGAATTACATTGTAAATATTCAACAATCAGATCCCTCAGAAGTTGATTTTGACTTCATTTTGTCAAATTAATTATTTGCAAAAGGCTATTTCTTCTTACCTGATCTATATGTTTTTGATTTCTTGTTAACCGATTTTACTGCGCCATGTTTTCTGGCACTCGCAATAAACTCAGGATTTACTCTCGCATCCTCAAAACGGATACCCTGACGCTTAGCTTCTCTAATTTCTTCTTTTGTTTTCATAAGAGTCTATATTTCAAGCAAAGATAACAGCATTCTGTTACAATAGTGTAAAAAATAAGAATGAAGGCAACTTTAGTATTAGAACTAATATTTATTCTTTATTGTTTTTAACCATGGAGATATACATTATCTTTGCTTAAAAATCAAAACATATTTGTTCGAATGTTTATTTAATCCATTCAACAACAAGAAGATAAGATATGGAAAACAAAAGACAAACTATTATTCAGAGCTCTTTCGGATCTGTATTCTCTACATTTGGAGAAAACGAAATCCAGGAGTTGATGAGTGACAACAAGAGAAAAATTGCGATTTCAGGACGTATTAACAATCCGGGTATCTATGAGATTCCGGAAAATGCTACTTGTGAGGAAATAATTGAATTAGCAGGAGGTATTACTAACGGGCGTAGACTCAAAGCTGCTCAATTCGGAATTCCTTTCGGTGGTTTTGTTTTACCTTCAGATAAAAACAAACCTCTTGATCTTAATAACTTTTTCGAAAAGCAAGTACGAAACCTAATCATTCTTTCTGATGAAGATTGTATAATTCAATTTTCTAAGTTCTACATTGAATTTATTTTAGGTAAACTGCGTTCTGCTGATTTTTTCGGATTTGAAAAGGTCCAATATGAATTAGAAAGAATGTGGCGTATTCTCGATCGTATTGCTAAACGTAAAGCCACAAACCGGGATATTTATTTACTCAGATATATTGGTGAGCATATTAAATCAACGCTTAACCAGCGTTACAATATGATGTTAGAAGTTATTGAAAACTTCTATGACGAGGTTGAGGAACATATTGAAGAACATCGTTGTATTGCAGGCCAATGTCCTCATTTGGTAAAGCTACGTATAACTGAGGCTTGTATCGGATGTGGTGCTTGCAAAAGAGTATGTCCGGTAGATTGTATCGATGGCGAACGCAAACAAAAACATTATATACACACTGATCGTTGTACTCACTGCGGACAGTGCTTCCAGGCTTGTCCGGTTAATGCTATACATGCGGGTGATAACACCGTAAAATTCTTACGTGACTTAGCAACTCCGAATAAAACAACAATCGTGCAAATTGCACCGGCTATCCGTGTAACAATCGGTGAAGCCTTCGGATTTGAGCCAGGCACTAATGTCGAAAAGAAATTAGCTGCTGCTTTACGCATGATCGGCGTTGATTATGTATTTGATACATCATGGGCTGCCGATTTAACAATTATGGAAGAGGCTCAGGAGTTTAAAGGCAGACTTGAAAAGTATCTTCGCGGAGATGATGACGTAAAATTACCTATTCTGACATCTTGTTGTCCTGCATGGGTTAAATATATCGAGCAAAACTTCCCTGAAATGCTTCATGCTCCATCTTCGGTAAAATCTCCAATGTCTATCTTCTCATCTATAGCCAAAGATATTTGGGCTAAAGAAAAAGGTATTCGTCGTGAGTTTATTACGAATGTAGCTATCATGCCTTGTATTGCAAAAAAATATGAAGCATCACGTATTGAATTCTCTCGTGGAGATAACTTCGATACGGATTATGTTATTACTACCCGTGAGCTCATTAAGATCTTTAAGGAATCAGGTATAGATTTAGCTACGATCCGAGAAGAGGATTTTGATAATCCATTCGGAGAATATTCTGGTGCAGGTGTTATCTTTGGTCGTACCGGTGGTGTTATCGAAGCAGCTATTCGTACAACTGTAGAATGGATGACTAATGAGAAGCTTGGCAATATTGAATTCAATCAATTACGTGGATGGGAAGGCTTCCGTGTATGTGAAGTGCCGATGGGTGAAGAAACTCTTCGTATCGGTATTGCTCACGGATTGGATGAAGCCGGAAAAATGCTTGAGAAGATACGTAGCGGAGAAGAGTTCTTCCATGCAATTGAAATCATGGCTTGCCAGGGAGGTTGCATCGGTGGCGGTGGCCAGCCTAAAGCTAAAAAGCGAAAGGAAACATTGGAAATGCGTGCTGCAGGATTGAATAATATTGATAGCAGTCTGCCGATCCGCCGATCACATGAAAATCCATATATTCTTGCAATCTATGAGAAATATCTGGATAAGCCGGGTAGCCGTAAAGCACATGAGTTGCTACATACAAAATACTTCCCGAAAGTAAAATACTATTAATAAAAAAGAGAGATGATTGTGAATCATCTCTCTTTTTTTTATTTTATCATTTTTTCAAGTTCAACACCACTGTCTTTCAATTCATCTAGAATAGAATCCAGAAAGCCTTCAGTCTGATCCATTATCTCTTTTACTTCTTTCTTAGCTTTACGAAAACCCGATTTAGCACGCATAACTACATATTTACCTTTCAATTTACCAATTTCTTTTTTCTCAGCGACAGTCAGAGTATCCTTAAACTCAAAATTATCTGTATCTGCCAGTGCTGTGAAAATTTTATCCGCTTTTTTCCATTGCTCCTCGGTAAAGTCTTTTTCTTTAAGAGAAACCTCATCAATAAATGACGTAAACTTTTCAAGATAAGTCTCCTTGTTCATTTTTTTATCACAAGAGAATAATGCTAATGAACTGATAGCAATTAAAAAGGCGCAAAATAATTTTGATCTCATAATTCTCATTTTAGTTTAGTTATTCTTTTAAATCCAAGCCGTTATCATACAAATATAGAATACCTCATCCATATAAACAAATCACTAAAGCACAATTCGTTAAAGACTATTTCAATAAATGAATATATTGAGGAGTTATACCCACTTCAAAACTATTTAGGAGTTTTCCAAAAAGGCTATATTCATAAACGAATCCTCTTGAAGAAAAATCTGTTGCATCACATATCAGAAAAGTATCTTCCCCTTCATGAGAAACGACAAAATTGTATTGCTGTTTAACTTTTTCAGAATAAGAAAAGATCAGATCCGAAGGAGCATTTGAGTCTGCGATAGCAAATTTAGCGACACCTTCAAAAGACCCTTTACGTGCTGTAAAATAAAGGACATTCTTTGTCTGAGAAATGCCTAATCTCGAATTCCATTCAATGACCAGATCGTTAATGAAAACTTCCTTCAGAACTTTTTCTTTAGCAACATCGATACAAATTAATTTATTTGCTGTCAGAGTCCATAAATGATTATTAGCGTCTTTTACCAACTGTGCATCTCCATTGGTAGCTATCGAGTTACCCTCTAAATCCTTGATTTCTCTCATTTTATCAGCAACCATACTTCCTAAAGTCAAAACCCGAAGTTTATTCCCCGGAACAAATAATTTACCTGCAACGTCTATACACTGAGTCGCAGATCCAATATCTATAGATCTTCTTGTTTTCCCTTGGGCAATATCAATGATATAAAGTTTTCCTGAACGATCCAGCAAATCTCGCTCTCCAAGAGCAATTGAATCTCCTCCTAAATATGTTATATACGCAGGAACAATTCCCTCCGGAAGAGGTATTGTAGCGAAGGATTTCATGTCTTTTGATGTCACAACCTCAATCTTTCTAGAGTTATTAAGAACAATATAATACTTGTCTCCTATTTCAACTATTGACTGTCCGACATCTCCCAATGGCCGATCATTTACTGTTCTAAACAAATCATTCGTAACTTCATTTTGAAAATCCACACACGAAACTGAAGATGTGTTTTTACCATATTGACCTTCATTCAATACAAGGAAGCGCATATCTGATTTTGCTGGAATTGCAGCTTTATATGCAACCGGGTCCGTGCATGATGAAACTATACTAATCAGAGAAATACCTAACAATAAACTTTTATGAAGTTGTATTTTCATTTTTAATTATGATTGGTTAACAGAGCAAATATATAAAAAAAAAGCTGCTCATTCGGGCTCCTACCCAAATGAACAGCTTTTTATATACGAATTTATTTTATTTCAAAGCATCCAGTGCAGCCTGATAATTAGGCTCGTGAGTAATCTCCGAAACTAATTCTTCATATTGAACAACACCATCTTCATCTAATACAACAACGGCACGTGCATAAAGTCCTTTAAGCGGACCATCAGTTATAGTTACTCCGTATTCTGCTCCAAAACCACTACAATCACATACATCTGTACATGAGCAATCACAATCGCGGAAACCAGACAGAGTTATTACATTTTTAATCCCTTCAGTAGAGCAAAAGCGTCCGGCAGCAAAAGGAAGATCCTTAGATACGCACAGCACTACAACGTTCTCAAGTTTTGCTGCTTCCTTATTGAATTTACGAACCGATGTTGCACAAACATCTGTATCCAAACTTGGGAATATATTAATAAGTACTTTTTTACCTTTAACATCACAAGAGCAAAATTCAGAAAGATCTGCTTTTACTAACTCAATTTTGGGAGCTTTTGTTCCTATTTTAGGAAGTTCAGCTAACGTATGTACTTCCGTACCTTTCAATGTTACAATAGCCATAATAGTGATTCTATTTTTATTATTAATAAAAGGTTTACGCCATTTAAAACATATCATCTATTATTTTGTTCAAACTCTTCTGTTTATTTAATAACTCATCACTCCATAAAAAAAATTGCTGTTACAGTTCCCTGTAACAGCAATCTTTATATCTTATCTTAATTACCCATTTCAGATAAAAATTTAATTCTAACCAAACGAATTTCCTCTTCTGTGAAAGCCATACCTAGTTCATCGATAGCATCAGCCAGATTATCAGTCTCTGCCTCTCTGAAATACTCAACTATTTCCTCGATATGATCTTCATCCATTATCTCATTCAAAAAATAATCGATATTAATTTTCGTACCGGAAAACACAATAGCTTCTACTTCTGAAAGAAGTTCACTAAACTCTATTCCTTTTGAGATAGCAATTTCATCCAAAGCAATTTTCCTATCAATACTTTGAATAATTGCTACTTTCATTTTTGATTTATTAGCGACAGTACGTACACGCAAATCTTCCGGACGGTCGATTTCATTTTCCTGTACATGCTTCTTAATCAAAACAAGGAATTCCTCCCCATAGCGTTTTGCTTTACCAGCTCCGACACCCGGAATATTTTGCAATTCTTCCATTGTTATCGGATAGATCGTCGACATAGCCTCTAACGAAGGATCCTGGAAAATAACATAAGGTGGCAAATCCAGTTTCTTAGCTATTTTCTTGCGAAGATCCTTTAGCATTCCATATAATGCAGGATCGACAGCACAAGCTCCCCCTCCTTTAATAGGGGCTTCATCAACCTCTTCTTCGAAATCATCCTCTTTTACTATTTTAAAAGAAACCGGCTTTTTAAGAAATTTCTTCCCTGCCTCAGTCACTTTCAAAATACCATAATTTTCGATATCCTTATCCAGATATCCATCTAATAAAGCTTGGCGAATAACGTCTGTCCAAGTTTTTTCATCTTCATCACTTCCAGATCCGAATACTTCTAAATCCTGATGACTATAAGAGTCAATTTCAGAAGTTTCTTTGCCAATTAAGACATTAATAACATACTCAGTTTTAAACTTTTCTTTCAATGCCTGAATAGCCTCAATGGCTGTAATTAATAAATCTTGCGCTTCTACTTGTTTTTTTGGGTGCATACAGTTGTCACAATTACCACAATTATCTTCTTTATAATCTTCACCAAAATAGTGTAAGATTGATTTTCTACGACACACAGATGAGTCGCAGTAAGCAGCCGTTTCTGCCAGAAGCTGTTTACCGATTTCTTGTTCAGCCACCGGTTTGCCTTGCATAAACTTTTCTAACTTTTGCAGGTCTTTGGGTGAATAAAAGGCAATACACTGCCCTTCTCCTCCATCACGCCCTGCACGTCCTGTTTCCTGATAATATCCCTCTAAACTTTTCGGAACATCATAATGAATAACATAACGCACATCGGGTTTATCAATTCCCATACCAAAAGCGATGGTTGCTACAATCACTTGCACTTTTTCCATAAGGAAAGCGTCCTGATTGGCGCTTCGTACATTTGAATCCATTCCGGCATGATAAGCCAGAGCCTGAACTCCATTTGCACGCAATACTTCGGCTAACTCCTCAACCCTTTTACGACTTAAACAATAAATAATACCTGATTTACCAGGGTTAGATTTAATGTATTTGATGATTTCTCTCTCTATGTTTTCGTTTTTGGAACGTACTTCATAGTAAAGATTTTCGCGGTTAAATGAGGATTTAAACACTGAGGCATCTAACATGCCGAGATTTTTCTGTATATCATGTTGTACTTTGGGTGTTGCCGTTGCAGTTAATGCTATAATCGGTCTCTTCCCAATTTCATTGATAATAGGCTTTATTCGTCTATATTCAGGTCGGAAATCATGTCCCCACTCTGATATACAATGTGCCTCATCAATCGCATAAAAGGATATATTCACCTGACGTAAAAACTCTATATTATCTTCCTTAGTTAAGGATTCAGGAGCTACATATAATAGTTTTGTCTTTTGTGATACTACATCTTCTTTGACACGATCAATAGCCGATTTATTTAAAGAGGAGTTCAAAAAATGTGCAACTCCGTCTTCTTCACTAAAATTGCGCATAGCATCGACCTGATTCTTCATTAATGCAATTAAAGGAGATATAATGATAGCAGTTCCCTCCATCATAATAGCAGGTAACTGATAGCAAAGTGACTTTCCTCCTCCGGTCGGCATCAATACAAATGTATCATTTTCGGACAGAAGGTTTTGGATCACTGCTTCTTGATTCCCCTTAAATTTGTCGAATCCAAAATGTTTTTTTAATTCCGAAATTAAGTCGTTCTTATTAGCCATGACAACAATTTTAAAAATCTCATTCGTGTTATTTCAAAACAAAGTTAGAATAAGATTTTCTATTTACACAACTACAACGAGAGTATTTTGCGATTTTTTTTACACCAAAATCATAAAAAACAGACTCAAATATTTAGAAAGTAAAAAAACAACATACATATCAGGCTGTATATAAACAATATGATGCTATTATCTACTAATAATATTAGCTATACTCTAATATCATAAATGCATTAATTATTTAAAATGTTAACGTAAATACCAAGCGTTCTTTTCGATACGTCATACTTAATCCTGGTTTGAGCCAGAGTTTTGTAGGTGCTTCCCTCAAAAAAGAGTCAAGTATTTTGAGAAAATTCAAAAACTTAAAAAGCATATACCATTGGGGAATCTCAAACAAGTCGAAATTTACCACTTGACGACTTATCGGTATAATTGGAGAGACTGGCTCTATAGCTTTAGGTCTGAAACGCTCGAAAATAATATCACGATAATTATCGTTATCTATTTTTGATTTTGAAAATCTAGGCCTTTTCTTATAGTTAGTCAATTTCCAATTCCAATTTGTTTGATTATTGATTTCTCTTTCTATCGAGTTTTTAATATCATCACGTATATCATCCATAAAAAGAGATGTCCCGTAATGTAAATTTTGAGCCTGCATAAAATAATATTCCCATAACCTTATTTTCTCTTCGAATGAGTGTATTCCGGGAAATGGATTCACATAAATACTCTTATCAGTTCCATTATGAGTTATTGCCGTACTCATAAGAGAATCTGAATTCTGTGCATATGATTTCGTATAAGTAAGAATCAATAGCAAAGAATATAATATTATGCAAATAATTTTCATAGTCAGGCTGTTAACTATTCAACCATATAAAACCTACTCACAATTACTAGAACAGTGCTATGCTTCTCTTTGTTTCTCAAATCAGCTAGTTTTTGTGTTAAATATCTCTTCTGAATTTCGATTTCAAATCGCTATTAAAAACCTTTTCTTATAGAAATCTTACAACATTAAAACACTACTAAATCAAACTGCCTTTTAGTTAATTCACTATTCTGTTTATAAACTATCAAAATGATAGTTTTCGCTATACTGAATTTCTAATCAAACTTATCGCCAAAATAAACAGACAAAACGCATTTTTAAGACGAAATACCGATAATTGGATAATAAGACACCGTTATTTATTTTAGAAACGGTGTATCTCTGAAAAAAAACGGTATATCTTTAAATTTTCGCCCTTTGTTTTTTTGTTTAGATACGTATCTAAAAGTAACGCAATACGTATCTAAAAGCAAAACAATACGTATTGCGTTCCGGAATACTGCTTCGAAACGAACACAATACACATTTAACCTTGATTTTCAAACAATTACACCAACACCAAATCCTACGCATATTTCCTCATACAAAGAAAAAGATGGAAAACATCCCAATCTCAGCGATTAGGGAAATTCAAAAAGTCACAAAAATAGCCCGTTTAATTGATTTTTGTCAAAAAAAAGGAAAGCCTGAAAAACAAGCTCTCCTTTTATCTTAATTCTTTTCGTCTGATTTTTCCACTCTCTGTCCGTGGAATCTGCTCGATATGAATTATCTCTTTCGGATATTCATATTTACTCAGTAAAGCTTCCAGTTGCGATAACTGCCCTGCAGATACTTCCTCTTCCGAATACAAAACCACTTTCTCACCGAGTTTGGAATCAGGCTTAGCAGATATCGCAAAAGGAGCCACGAAAAGATGGGCTATCTTAGCTTCAATCTGTTCTATCTGTAATTTGACACCACCGCTATTAATTACATTATCTTTCCGCCCGATCACCCTAAAATTACCGGCTGAATCAAACTCGACGATATCGTTTGTATGCAACGTTTCGTCACATACATTAAACGCATCAATAATCAGCGCCTGATCCGATGACGTTCGGAGTGAAACTCCGGGTAAAGGAGCGTAATGCAGCGAAGCATCAGGTCCGTTTACACGACGAAGAGCTATGTGCGAGAGAGTCTCGGTCATACCGTAAGTGGAAAAAACAGCATTGTGCAATCCCTGCAACAGTTTCTCTATTTCAGGGTCTATAGCTGCACCTCCAATGATTACCTGAGAAACCGATTCGAAACGCAATTTCTCTGTTTCATTTGTCAGCGTATTAAAAACCTGTAAAGGGATCATGGCTACAAAATCAACAGCAAAACGAATCTTACTGAACGGATGCCCGTCTGTTGATATAACATGCAGACAATAACCCGATACCAAACCGCGGACAACCATCATTTTTCCGGCTATAAAACTCATAGGCAGACATAAAAGAGCCTGAGTTTGCTTATTCAGCTTCAAAAA
>JBOFIZ010000029.1:0-1123 GCA_051650425.1 Bacteroidales bacterium | reverse complement strand
AGCATTAGGCCGGATCTCTCTTTCAATAAGCGATACCGGTTCAGGAATTAAGTCCTATAAGGGGTATATTGACGGAAAATTCGTTTTATTTGTACCTACAAAGGGATCTGCTATTCATTATCGCATCAACAGACGCGATATTCAGAAAGATAAAAAGCATAACCTTGCAGTGGTTGTCATTGACAATTGCGGAAACGAGAAAAAATACACAAAAGATTTTTACTGGTAATAATTCTATTACAGAACACTAAATAAAAAACGATGAAAAAAGTCATTATTACATTAAGCTGTCTATTGGCTGCTTCTGCCTTACAAGTGATGGCATGTACAAACTTTATTGTCGGCAAAAAGGCCTCTACTGACGGTTCTACAATGGTAACCTATTCTGCCGATTCACACACGCTCTATGGAGCACTTTATCATTTTCCTGCTACAACCTACCCGGAAGGAGCTATGCTAAATATCCGTGAATGGGATACAGGAAAGCCTCTGGGTAAAATTCCTCAGGTGAGAAAAACATATAATGTAATCGGCAACATGAACGAGCATCAGTTAACAATTGCCGAAACAACATTTGGTGGCCGCGAGGAATTGCATGACTCAACAGGCATTATGGACTATGGCTCATTGATCTATGTAACTCTTCAACGTGCTAAAACAGCTCGTGAAGCTATTAAGATTATGACTGATCTGGTAAAAGATTACGGTTATTACAGTTCGGGAGAATCATTCTCTATAGTTGATCCTAACGAAGCGTGGATCATGGAAATGATCGGAAAAGGTCCCCGCAACAAAGGGGCCGTATGGGTTGCTGTACGTATTCCCGATGATTGTGTTGCCTCTCATGCAAATCAGGCTCGTATCCGTCAATTCCCTTTGAATGACAAAGAAAACTGTCTGTATGCACCTGACGTTATCTCTTTTGCTCGTGAAAAAGGATACTTCAATGGATTAAATAAAGATTTCAGTTTTGCAGATGCATATGCACCTTTAGATTTCGGAGCTTTACGCTTTTGCGAAGCTCGTGTTTGGAGTTTCTATCGAATGATGGATCCACAAATGGATAAATATAAATCATATATTAAAGGAGAAACTAAAGAAGCAATGCCTCTTTATATCAAAC
>JBOFIZ010000028.1:0-2339 GCA_051650425.1 Bacteroidales bacterium | reverse complement strand
TCATCTCCATATTCTTTAGCTGTTTCAGCCTTATTCAATCCTTGTAAAGCTCCATAGTGTCTTTCATTTAACCGCCAGTTCTTTACCATTTTTATCCAGAGAATATCACATTCGTCTGCAATATAGAATGCGGTCTTGATAGCACGCTTCAGAACGGAAGTATAAATTACATCAACAGCAATGCCCGACTCTTTAATTTTTCGACCTGCAGTATAAGCTTCAGCTACACCTTTTTCTGAAAGATCAACATCTGTCCAGCCTGTAAACCGGTTCTCCTTATTCCATTCGCTTTCGCCATGGCGAACTAAAATTAATGTATACATGTTCCTAATGAATTTATTAGATTTACTCTTTAATAGAAAAACAGTTTAGATTGCAGATAGTTGCTCAGGTATTTCAAAACTTACACAAACCCGAATAAGCTTTTAAATAAAAATTTTGTTATTCAATAATACATTATGAAAATTATATTCATTACTTTTGTAGTTAGACCCGATTAAATCAGGTAATTTATATATTATTTAGAGTTCAATATTCGTCTGTGCATTCCTTATTTGTTGTATTGGAATGAAACTTTATTTTTTATGGAAACAAGAATAGGATTATCCAAACCTAAGTGGTTTGTTCTTTATACAGCTCCACGCTCAGAGAAGAAAGTCTGTGAGCGCCTGGTACAGGCAGGCATTGAAGCTTATTTGCCTTTGCATCTCTGTCCACGTGTATGGTCAGACCGGATTAAGATGGTTGAAGTGCCATTGATTCCAAGTTATATCTTTGTATATACAAAGGAGGTTCTTTTGAGAGACCTGTTAGCTATCTATGGCGTTTCACGTATTGTATTCTATGATGGAAAACCGGCAGTTATTCATCAGAAAGAAATTGATTCAATTAAGAAGTTTCTTGAAAAATCACGCGAAAAAGAAGTGTCTTTTACTCCCAACGAAGAAGTGCTTATTGCTGTAGGAGCACTAAAGGATGTATCCGGTAAAATTCAGAAAGTCGGCAAGGACTATCTGTTGCTACATATCGAACAATTGGGTATAACTGCGACAGTGAAAGTAAAAACTGAGCAAGTAAAAAAGAAGAAATAAGCTTTATTGATTCGCATTATGAAATAAACAGAGGCAGATGAGTTTCGTACAACGACGCTTATCTGCTTTTTTTATTTTTCAAACATTCGTATTTATAAGCTGTTATTCTAGTTATAAATATGTATGATCATGAATAATACAATATGGACTATCGGGCATTCCACACGGACAGGCGAGCATTTTATAGAGGTTCTTAAAAATTACCATATACAAGTTCTGGCTGATATCCGCACGTTGCCCGGATCAGATAAGTTTCCGCAATTTAATCAGGATCGGCTGTCTGTATCTCTAAGTCAGAATGGTATAGAATATGTCTACATCCCACGTTTGGGCGGATTAAGACCTTCTCATAAGGATTCGCCGAATATAGCCTGGCGTAATAAGTCCTTTCGCGCCTACGCGGATTATATGGAGACAGATGCCTTTAAAGAAGGAATAAAAGAATTATTGGCAAAAGCGACATTCGAACGTACCGCTATGATGTGTTCTGAAATTCTTTGGTGGAGGTGTCATCGCTCGATGGTCTCGGACTATCTGAAGGCCATGGGATGGACTGTTATTCATATTGAAGATACAGGAAAGTCGAAAGAACATCCATATACTTCGGCAGCATCTATTATAAATGGGCATTTAGATTATACACAAGTCAAATGATATATCCGGCTGTTCAAACCCCCGAACGATTCGTATCTGCTTATCTATACCGGATCGCAAAATCCATCTTAGGTTATCCGCTGAATTATTTTAATATAATTCCGGTGGATATAGAGTGTTATTTCTATCATGAAAGCTGGCATCCGGATGATACAGCCCAAAGACATCCGTTGCAAGGTCGATATAATCAGTTTTATTTTTACAGGATGGGTAAAAGTAATACTTTGAGACCGGTGAACAGAATGGGGGCGGGGATTGCTCTTTCAGGAAAGAATTATACACTTGCCGTTTTATTGCGCGGAATACGGCATGGTGACAAATACATAGATGGAACATCGAAAGTAGCAGCCTATCTCTTTCACTGTTTTTCGCAAATGGATTATTCAACGGCTCCTGTCGGTGAAAGGCTTAAAATAATAGAGCAGATCGAACAGTTATCGGAAGTCGTGAATTTCTCGCATCAACCTTTTGAGAGAGCGATTTGGGCAACAGTCCGTGTAGGATTAAATGCAAAACGGGAGTATAAAGACCGAAAGTATCGTTTTCTGATAGAAGTAAATCGTTCGGGCTATAAAGGAAAGAAACAATTGATGG
>JBOFIZ010000027.1:0-1901 GCA_051650425.1 Bacteroidales bacterium | reverse complement strand
TGAGCAGACCTTTTTTATTTTGTCCTTAATGATACGATTGAAAAGAAAAGAATCTGGGTTATCAGATTTTTTTCGATGCATAAGCTTATGATTATATTAATCTCGATTACCGGAATAAGGCAGTGTTATTTGTTTTTTTCAGAGTCAAACTAAGAATTTATACAGGAGGAATAATGTTTTAGCCACCTTGATTAAGTTGTGCGGTGTACACCGCACAAAATTGCGAAGTAGGTCGCACAAAATTGCGGTGTACAGCGCATTTTTGTGCGACCTACGTTTAACAAATAAATACAGGTGGCTTGTGTATTAGTTTGAATGTGTAATTTATTAATTCTCTTGTATTTATACTTATTTGTACTCGTTTGGTGGAAAGAATGCAAGCAAGTGTAGTTTATGGGGCAAAATATATACAGATAATCCGATGGATTATTTAGTATTGCTATGACTTTTTGATTTGATTAACTGATCTCCGATATACTCTCTGGCGGATGGAAGGTGAAATTATGGGCACAAAAAAAAGGAGACTCAAAAGAATCTCCTTTTTTCGTAGCGGGAACGAGAGTTGAACTCGTGACCTCCGGGTTATGAATCCGACGCTCTAACCAACTGAGCTATCCCGCCAGGTGTAAAATGATGATAAGATAATTGTTTTGTAGCGGGAACGAGAGTTGAACTCGTGACCTCCGGGTTATGAATCCGACGCTCTAACCAACTGAGCTATCCCGCCATAAAAGCTGCTTTTGAGTTGTTTTGTTTCTCAATTGCGTTGCAAAGGTAGGGCTTTTCTTTGAATTTGCAAATTTTGGAACAGCTTTTTTTTCTGCTCTTTTCCAGTATAGAGAACGGTTGAGTTCTTATTAATTTAAAATCCAGTTGATTAAAATGAGTTTTATAGGTGAAAAAAAATTGTGATTAGGTCCTTTTTTTTAGAGTTGCTGTGTGAAATAACCTATTTCATTAAGATCATAAACTTCGCAATTCAGTTGTGAGGCTTCATTTTTCCACAGATTCCGCCAATAATTGGAAAGATCAGCATCCAGAATAATATGTTTCGGAGTGAATAAAGTTAATATATGCGAAAGACTGTCTTTGCAGCCTTGTGATAATATTAATAATTCGACTTGCCGGGGCTGAGTTGTGATTCTTTTGCGTAACGTATCGGTGTCGAGACGAAGTATTTTATTTCCGTTAATTTCTAGGAGGCTCTCAGAAGTACGTTGATGTATTTGAGTTGCATTCAGGTCTCTTTTCAGAAGACGCTTTGATTCTGAGGTTAATGTATCCTGATGAAAACAGACAAGTTTCTTATCGGTTTGTAAAATGATTGATGCCTGATTTTTTACAGGTATCAGATGAAGCGTTTGAGTTTGATTGAATTCGTAAAAGACGATAAAGACAATAAACATAGAAAGAGTGCATATAGCAAATTTTCGATGATTGCGTATAAAAAGGAGTACTGCAAAATATATAATATATATTCCGATTAATTCTTTTGTATTCAAAGTATAATCAAATGTTGCGTGTGGAAGTTCCCGAAGATACTTTAGGATATCCTCAAACCAGTTGTTGAGTTTTTCAATCGTCCCACCGAGCCAGAAGTAAGGAAGATGGAAAGAACGTAATAGCAGTGCAAATATTGAACCACCAAATAGTATATATATGAACGGAAGGGAGATTATATTCGCAATAAGAAAATTAGAAGGAAACAACCCAAAGTAATAAGATACTAAAGGTGCTGTCATTATCTGGGCTGATATGCAAATAAGCAAATAACTACAAATGATTCTTATCGATTTGTGTTTGTGTATGAACAGATTGGCACTGAATGATTGCATTAATAATATAGACAATACAGCCAGAAAACTTAATTGAAATCCTAAATCAAGGATAAATAAGGGGTT
>JBOFIZ010000026.1:0-1143 GCA_051650425.1 Bacteroidales bacterium | reverse complement strand
TGATTGAAGGTAAAGCTATCCAACTTCACCCATTAGCATGTACGGCGTTCAATGCCGACTTCGATGGTGACCAGATGGCGGTTCACTTACCATTAGGTAATGAAGCGGTTCTGGAAGCTCAAATGTTGATGCTTGCTTCACATAATATTTTGAACCCTGCCAATGGAGCTCCGATTACGGTACCTTCTCAGGACATGGTTCTTGGTCTTTATTATATTTCAAAACTTCGTCCTGGTGCTAAAGGTGAAGGATTGAAATTCTACGGACCGGAAGAAGCGATCATTGCTTACAATGAAGGACGTGTTACTTTACACGCGATCGTTCAGGTAATGGTTGATGATTTAGATGAAAACGGTAACCTGGTAAATGTTATGCGTGAAACTTCAGTAGGACGTATCATGGTAAATGAATTCGTACCTAAAGAAGTTGGTTATCTAAATGAAATCTTGTCTAAGAAATCTCTTAGAGATATCATTGGTAACGTAATTAAGGTTTGTGGTGTGACTCGTACAGCACAATTCCTGGACGATATCAAAGACTTAGGATATAAAATGGCATTTAGAGGTTGTCTTTCATTCAACCTTGAAGATGTTATTATTCCGGCTGAAAAAGATGAATTAGTTCAAGAAGGTTATCAGGAAGTTGAGCAAATTATGAATGACTATAACATGGGATTCATAACTTACAACGAACGATATAACCAGATTATTGATACATGGACTCATGTTAACTCAAAATTATCAAATATTTTGATGAAACAGATGGCAACAGATAACCAAGGATTTAACTCGGTTTATATGATGCTTGATTCAGGAGCCCGTGGTTCGAAAGAACAGATTCGTCAGCTTTCAGGTATGCGTGGTTTGATGGCTAAGCCTCAGAAAGCGGGTGCTGAAGGTGGACAAATTATCGAGAATCCGATCTTGTCTAACTTTAAAGAAGGTCTGTCGGTGTTAGAGTACTTTATCTCTACCCACGGTGCTCGTAAAGGTCTTGCCGATACTGCATTGAAAACAGCCGATGCCGGATATCTTACTCGTCGTTTGGTTGACGTTGCTCAAGACGTTATCATTCATGAGGAAGATTGTGGAACTTTACGCGGTCTTATCTGTACTGAGATCAAAAATAACGAAGAGACAGTGG
>JBOFIZ010000025.1:0-1173 GCA_051650425.1 Bacteroidales bacterium | reverse complement strand
TAGCCAATATGTACAATGAGTTAAAACTATCTTGCGAAGGTTTGTCTGAGGAAGAATATCGCATAAAAAAATCTACTTTTATCGAATTTGTTTTGAATCAAACGTAAACATTTAGTCCACTGAACAGATACTTCACCACAGACTACAGATTGGAGAGATCTAGATAGCTTTCAGAATAGTAGATTTAAGAATAGAAGGAACCCTGGACACTCACGGAAACCTCTCCATCAATGCAGCACTGATCAGTAAACCGTTACCTGTCATTTCTGACAGTGGCAAGTGGGCTTGGGCGATCGATACTCAGATTCACTTGAGCAAAGGCACAACATAAATGCATCGATTGGGCGTGTGGCATGAAGGGGGGCATCACACCATACAAGGGCTGCCGATCCTGAAACATCTACTATGTACACTCCATGGCGATGTGATGGTGCGTTATGTCTGCCGTGCCGATACGTCTTGTACCCTGTTTCTGACTATCAAGGATGGCGTGCCATACCAAAAATTCAAAGAGGGTACTCCACCGCTGGATTGGCAGTGGTTAGAGAATTCTATCCTTCCCCTTTCAGTCTCATCTCAACCACTGGCCATGATTAAGCGGCTGGCATTGCGTTAAACACGAACCACGATAGTACGCTTGCAGGATGTGCCATTCGATTAACTTGGCATAACCAGAGGTACGTGTTGCCCCTCACTACCCAGTACAAAATCTTAATTTTTACATGAATTTACTGAGATAGCTCACAGGTAAACAACAATTTTTAGGTTAAATTATTCCAATTTCACCCACGGTTACTTGTTGAACAAGGTAATTTTATGAGCATCCTTCAAAATGCGATCGATTCAATCGTTATTGGAATTGAGGACTTTGACTCTTCTGATAAAAGAAGAATTATATCCTCTACTAGAAATATATTCGCAGGAATCTTGCTTTTATTCAAACATAAACTTTGCGATCTAAGCCCACAAGATTCTGATGAGGTGTTAATTAAGCAAGTTGTATTACCATCTATTGATGAGTTAGGAACTATCCATTGTGTCAATCAGCATCGAAAAATGACCAGGGATCAGCGTCCAAAATTGACCAGGGTTAGCTGGCTGATTTCATCCTCTGTTTGAAGCGGTAGGAGTCGTTTCCGGTCTCGATGATCTCGCAGTGATGGGTGATCCTAT
>JBOFIZ010000024.1:0-14774 GCA_051650425.1 Bacteroidales bacterium | reverse complement strand
GGCTACGAACCTATGATGGTAGCAGCGAATGACAAGGCTCCTATGCATATCACGTTGAAGGATGATACAAAAGCATTGGAAGAAGTCGTAGTTGTGGGTTACGGTACTCAAAAGAAAGTAAATTTGACCGGATCTGTTGCAGCTATCTCTTCGGATGATATTAAAGACCGTGTGCAAACAAATGTTCTGTCTGCAGTGCAAGGTACAGTTCCGGGTGTTACTGTTATATCCAGACCGGGACAAACTCCTTCAATCAACTTCCGTGGTCGTGGCAATCTGGGATCTTCAGAACCTTTATATGTTATTGACGGGGCTATAGCAGATGCTACCTTCTTTTCCAATCTGGACCCAAACAGCATCGAATCAATTTCATTCCTGAAAGATGCGGCATCAAGTGCAATATACGGATCTCGTGCGGCATACGGTGTTGTATTGGTTACTACTAAAAACGGTAAAAAAGACAAACTTAATATTGCTTATAATGGCTATGTAGCCATCAAAAATCCAACTTATCTTCCTGATCTTGTTGACTCATGGGATTATGCTGAATTACTTAATGAGGCTTTCTATAACCGAAACCCCAATAAAGGATGGAATCAGGCATATTCTCAGGAAGAGATAGATATGTTCAAAAACGGAAGCAATACGGATTTATATCCTAATACGGATTGGGCAGATCTTGTACTACGTAAAAATGTAGTTACAACACAGCACTCCTTAAACTTCAGTGGTGGAAGTGATAAAATCCGTTTCTTCGCCGGGCTTGGTTACCTGTATAATGAAAAATTTTTTCCTGGTCAAAGCAATGACCGTTATAATTTCAATTTGAATACTGCTGCTGATCTTACAGAATGGATCACATTGAAAGCCGGCGTAAAATACATTCGTAATACAAGTGACAGAGACAGAGGTGCTCCTTCATTAATGAACTTCCTTTTGGTTCCGACTACAATGGTGGCACAACATTCCAATGGTTTGTTTGGCACCATAGCAGGTGGAACTCAGGCTACACAATCCTTCATTAATGCAAACCCCTTACGTGCACTTGAGAGAAAAGACTGGTCTAATTCCAAATCAGACAATACAATGATTGATTTAGGATTCGATCTTAAGCCCGTTAAAGGATTAACAATCAGCGGACAGGGGGTTTATAAAGGATATGAGTCTAAGTCAAAGAGTTATACGGGACTTATGGATGATGCTATTGATTTTCTGTCCAATAAGCCGATTCCGGGAACTGGCGTTTATACAAATAAAATGGATATGAACTGGTATAGTTCCAATCGTATGCTTTACATGGCAACAGCAAAATATGACTGGAGTAATACCGTAAATGATCTTTCTGCTTTAATCGGTGCTTCTTACGAGCATTTTAAAGGTGAGACTCAAAAGAGTAGTCGCAAAAACTTTCCGACGGATGGATTGCCTGACATGAATGCAGGTTCTACAGCAGAGATGACAAATGAAGGTGGTATGTCTGAAAATAAGATCGGATCTTACTTTGCGCGTATCAACTATTCATTAATGGACAGATATCTTTTAGAAGCTAATGTGCGTGCAGATGGTTCATCCAGCTTTCATGAGGACAATCGTTGGGGTGTATTCCCTTCTTTCTCTGCAGGATGGAGAATCAATCAGGAAGACTTTCTGAAAGATGTTAGCTGGATCGATAACCTGAAAGTAAGAGCTTCATGGGGGAAATTAGGAAACATCAATAACGTAGGTTATTATGATTATTTCCAAAACTACAGTAACAACCAAAACTTCAACTTCGAAGATGTTCCGGTTATAGGTATTGTTGAAACCAAACCTGCCAACAAAGGTTTAGGCTGGGAGAAAGTAGCTATTACCGATTTCGGTTTAGATTTTGATATATTTCAGGGTAAACTGAATATCGTTGCCGATTATTATATCAAACAAACCAGCGATATCCTATTGGCCTATAATGTACCTCTTGAAACAGGTATAACATCTAAACCTGCACAGAATATTGGTAAAGTAAGAAATAACGGATTTGAATTGGCTTTAACCCACCGCAACTCTATCGGACCAGTAAATTATACTGTCGGTGCAAACTTTGCATGGAATAAAAATAAAATCACAGACTTAGGAAGTGCTGACAATGACATCCGAGACGGAGGCGACAAAATTCGCTATATACTGAAAGAGGGAGAATCAATCGGGTCATTCTACGGATATAAAACTGACGGATTATATACACAAGATGAAATAGACCGTGGAGAATATTATAAATTCGGGCGTGTTCCAAATGCCGGGGATATTAAATATATCCCTCAACGAAAAGATGTTCCTTATGGGAGTGATATTACGGCTGAAGATCGTACAATCATCGGAAAAGATGTTCCGGACTTCACTTATGGTTTAAATATCAGCCTGATGTATAAGAACTTCGAATTGACTGTGTTTGGTCAGGGTGTGAGCGGAACGATGGCTGCTTTTGAGTCTGAGCAGGTATGGGCATTCTTCCTGAATGCAAATCCACGTCAGTTTCATATGAATCGATGGAGTCCAAATGACCCGAATCCAAATGCTACCTATCCACGTATTTACGGTGGTCACAGTTTAGATAATTACAATCAAAACTTCAGTGACTTTCAATTATTTGATGCGGACTACTTCCGTTTCAAAACGATCACGTTGGGATATCAGATGCCGCCAAGTTTATTGAAAAGCACCCCTTTATCGGGAGTTAAATTCTTCCTGACAGGAGAAAATCTGATGACGATTCGCGCTGACCGCAAAATGAAAGACTTCGATCCTGAATCACCATCCGGAAGAGGTCTGGGTGCTTTAGGTGAAAAATCGGTTGCTTTTGGAGTGAATGTTTCTTTTTAATGACTAAAACGACTTAACGATGAAAAATATATATTCAAATACACTTAAAATAGCAGCATTTACATTATTAATCGGAGGCATGTCTGCTTGTGATCTTAATGTGGTTCCTCCATCGGATATAGCTGTAGAAAATTTCTGGCAAACCGAAAAGGATGCCTGGTATGCCCTCAATGCTTGCTATGCCCAAATGCCCGGAATGGATATCTGGGACGAGATGTGTACAGATAATGCACATAGCCATAAACCATGGGAAGGTCCGTTTGAGCTTATTCAACAAAATGGTCTGACAGCTTCCGAAAATCGAGGTTATGATTTTTCAACAATCCGTATTGTAAACAACTTCCTTGAAAATGTGGATAAATGTCAGATGACCGAATCGCTTCGAGACCGAATGAAGGCAGAAGCCCGATTCTTCAGAGCTCTCTCCTATCTCGATTTAACCACAAAATTCGGAAAGGTAGCAATCATAACAACTGTTTTACCTTACGATGCGCCTCCGGTGGCTCGTAACAGCGTAGAAGAAGTGCGTGCGTTTGTCTTAAACGAATTGGCAGAAATAGCGTCAATCCTGCCCGAATCTTATAACGGAGATACGATGAATGAGCGTGGAAGAATCACTGCAAATGCAGCTAATGCCTTACGAGCCAGAGCAGCATTATACTTCAACGATTTCGCTGAAGCCGAAAAATCAGCAAAGGCGGTTATTGACTCAAAACAGCACACCTTGTTTCGTATTACTGAGCTAACGGAAGCACAAAAACAAGAAGCGGATGAAATGTATCAATATGTTGATTTCGAAGAGAAAGGTATCGACAAAGATAAATTCATCAAAGGAATGTTCAGTTATGAAGCCTTATGGCATAAAGAGAATGCCAATCCGCGGAACCCTGAATATATTCTGACCCGCGGTTTTATGGCTGATCCGAATAATTATGACTGGACTCGTTATACATATATCCGCCCTAGTCAGTTAGTATCGGGGTATTGTTCATTTGAGCCTATGCAGGATTTAATTGATGCCTATTGGGATATAGATGGTAAAACCATTCGTCCGTCTGTTCCGATGGAGACAAGAGCTGCAAACTACTCTGAAATATACAATGAAGTAAAAGATCTGGATCAGACAGCATATATTAAAAAAGTAGCTGCTATGGATCTGCGAACATACGCCTACATGCAAGAATTTCGCAACAGAGATGCCCGACTTTATGTATCCATGCTCTTCCCTTTCAAGGGTTGGCATGAAACCGATTTTAAGGGAGGTACTTTCTATTACCGTTGGGATCCTTCGAAAGCAGGTAAAGACGGAAATGAGTCATGGTCGGGCTATTGCTACCGCAAAATGGTAGCCCTTCAGGCTTATGATAATTGGGCAAATGTAGAAGATTATCCGGTTATCAGATATGCTGAAGTTTTATTGACCTATGCAGAGGCACATATTCAAAATTCGGGATGGGATGCCGAAGTGCAAGCTGTATTAAATGATCTGCGCGATCGGTGTGGAATGCCTGATGTCCCTACCCATATGTCAAGTAAAGAGGAAGCTTTAGCTTTTGTACGAAATGAACGTCGTATCGAACTCGCAGCTGAAGGACATCGCTATGATGATATGCGCAGATATGGAAATAATTATTGTGCAACGAGTATGAACGGAGCAACTTATGCTCCAAGTGGATATCTTTTAGTAAATAAAAGTTGGAATGAACGTCTGCTGCTAATGCCTGTTCCCCAAAGTGCTATTGACTATAACCCACTATTACAAGGAGACCAGAATCCCGGCTATTAATAAAAACCAATTATAGAGAAATGAAAACTATTAAAAAAACACTTTTAACTTGCTTATTAGCATTAGCAACCGTGTCTGTAACACAGGCTCAAGTGATTAAAACGCCAACACCTAAACGTGCTAAAGGACAAAAAGATGTTGTCGAGCTACGTTGCGATCCTATTCCGACCGTGCGCGTTGCTGTTATCGGACTTGGAATGAGAGGTCCTGGTGCAGTATATCGTATGAGTCAAATTGATGGCGTAGAGATTGTCGCTCTTTGTGATGTTCTTCCTGAGCGTACAGCTGCCGTAAACAAGCAGTTAGAAAAAGCAGGAAAACCAAAAGCGCTTGAATTCAGCGGTGATACCTCGGTATGGCGTAAAGTTACAGCCCTTCCGAATGTTGATCTTGTTTATGTAGCTACGGACTGGAAAAGCCATGCAACAATTGGTATGCAAGCTATGAAAGATGGCAAACACGTTGCTATTGAAGTACCTGCTGCTATGACGATGGCTGAAATCTGGGGACTAATCAATACGTCTGAAAAAACGCGTAAACACTGTATGCAATTAGAAAACTGTGTTTATGATTTCTTTGAATTAACGACATTGAATATGGCTCAACAAGGATTATTTGGAGAGCTTATTCATGCTGAAGGAGCTTATATCCACGGTCTACAACCATTCTGGGGTGCATACTGGAATAACTGGCGTATGGATTACAACCAAAATCACCGTGGTGATGTTTACGCAACACACGGAATGGGTCCTGCTTGTCAGGCATTAGGTATTCACCGTGGTGATAAAATGAACTATCTGGTTTCAATGGACACGAAACCATTGCAAAATCCTGCTTATATTAAAGAGAAAACAGGAAAGACACCTGAGAACTTCCGTAATGGAGACCATACAATGACAATGATACGTACTGAAAACGGGAAAACAATCCAGATCCAGCACGATGTTACTTCTCCAAGACCTTATAACCGTATGTATCAATTAAGCGGGACTAAAGGTTTTGCGAACAAGTACCCGACAGAAGGTTATGCTTTGGACTCAAAAGAAATCGGTTCGGATGTAGCTCCAAATCATGAAGATCTTAACGCTCACAGCTTTGTTCCTGATGAGGTAAAAAAAGCATTAATGGCAAAATACAAACACCCGATCGTAAAAGACATTGAAGACAAAGCAAAACGCGTAGGCGGTCATGGCGGAATGGACTTTATCATGGACTACCGTTTGATCTATTGTTTACAAAACGGACTTCCTTTGGATATGGATGTGTATGATTTAGCAGAGTGGTGCTGTCTTGCTCCTCTGACTGAAATCTCGTTAGACAATAACTCTGCACCTGTTGAAATTCCGGATTTCACACGTGGCGCATGGAATAAAGTCAACAAATTAGAGTTTTACCAATAAAATATTTATTATATAATCTTTTAAATCATGCATGGCGAAAAGCTGCTCAAGTGAGTTGAGCAGCTTTTTTTATATAAAACATCAGACCTGTTATTTTGACAGAAATTCTTGGCTCAAAGAATACAAAACGATTTTTTGCACTTCTCTACTCATCCATAATACACAATCAAAATCGATCAAACCCCATCAAAATGATAATACATTCAAACTATACGAAGGTATTAGCTGTTGATTTTATGGTATAGCTCTTTCTTATTATAAATGAAATGATCTATATTTGCCCTAAATATAATATTCTGAATTATGCAAAACGAATTCTACCAAACATCCATCCTCCTTATTTATACAGGAGGTACTATCGGTATGATAGAAAATCCGGAGACCGGAATTTTAGAGCCCTTCAATTTCCAACATATTCAGACTCATGTTCCCGAATTAAAACGATTCGGATTCAATATCTCAACAATACAGTTTAATCCAACTATCGACTCTTCAGATATGGAACCGGAAATATGGGCTAAGCTGGTAAAAACGATTGTAGATAATTACAACGACTACGATGGATTTGTCATTTTGCATGGTACAGATACAATGGCTTATACAGCTTCTGCTTTGAGCTTCATGCTTGAGAACCTTTCGAAACCTGTCATTCTGACTGGCTCGCAATTACCTATCGGACGATTAAGAACAGACGGTAAAGAAAATCTGATTACATCAATCGAAATTGCAGCTGCAAAAGAAAATGGCAAACCAATCATTTCGGAGGTGTGTATCTTCTTCCAAAATCACCTGATGCGAGGAAACAGAACCGCTAAAATAAATGCAGAGCATTTTAATGCATTCAGATCAAACAATTATCCGCCTTTGGCGAGATCTGGTGTTCATATTAAATATGAAAAGAATGTCATCTATCAGGCAATTTCCCCTAAACCTCTTAAAGCTCATTATAAGCTTGACTCAAATGTTGTTATTCTGAAGCTCTTCCCGGGAATAAGCAAAGAAACAGTTGATGCGATTCTGAACATTCCGGGATTAAAAGGAGTTGTATTAGAAACTTATGGGACAGGAAATGCAACTACCCGCGAATGGTTCCTGGAATCATTAAAAAATGCAATTGATCGAGGTATTGTAATCGTAAACGTGACACAATGCCAAAGTGGCGGTGTGGAAATGCAACGATATGGAACAGGGAATACGCTTTACGAAATTGGTGTCGTTAGCGGATACGATAGCACGGTTTCTGCTGCAATTACGAAACTAATGTTCCTGTTCGGACACGATTTGACTGCATCTGAAGTACGGGAATATATGCAATGTTCATTAATCGGAGAAGTTACTATCAACAATAACTATTATGACTAAAAAAGCTCCTTTTTTATTGGTTGTCTGGATTGTGCTCATGTCTGTTATAGGCAGTTGCACTCCAAAAAATCAACCTCTTGCATCAAATGATATACAATTTGATTCATTGGCTTCGGTCGATAGTCAGATTATTATGCTTGATACAATTGCCGCAAAATGCAAAGTAAAAATGATGATGGATTTTCCTGTTAAATGCAGTGATAAATATGATTTAAAGCAATTGCAGGAACTTTTCGTTCATGCGATGATCGTTTCAAATATGCCGGTCCAATCGCCTGAAGAAGCTATGCTACAATACAAAGATTCATGCTTCAATGATTTCAATATGCAAATCGCTGATCTGCAAAAAATGCTACCTAACTTTAAAGAAGATCCTCCGGCATTTGTAACAGATTTTTATCATCAAAAAGACGTATTGCCTGTTTTCAACAAAGCTGACTTTCTAAGTATTGCAAGCAATTTCTATGACTTTACCGGTGGTGCTCATGGTTATGGTGCTGAAATCTATAAAAACTATGATTTGCAAACGATGAAACAAATCGTGTTGGCTGATATCTTTGCTGAAGAAAACTTTGAAAAAGTTGCAGAACTCATCGTTGAGCAACTAGTAAAAGATTATCATGTAGAGTCTCCTCAGCAATTAGAAGAAACGGGATTCTTTAACATTAAACAAATTGTGCCTACTGAAAACTTCTGCCTTACAGATTCTGCACTGCTCTTTTCATACACACGCTATGATATAGCTCCTTATTCAATGGGACAGATCAATGTAGAAATCAGTTACAGCTTGTTGAAACCATTTACTAAATCAAACAGTGTGATTAATCGTTTATATACAAAATAAATAATCACCTGGAATAAAAAATACATCTATGAACGAAGAGATAATCTATAAATATTTTCCAAATCTAAATGATACTCAAAAAGAGCAATTTAAAGCTTTATATGAGCTTTATCTGGAATGGAACGCTAAGATTAACGTAATATCACGTAAGGACATCGACAATCTTTACGAACATCATATCTTACATTCGCTGGCGATTGCTAAGTTTATATCATTCACTCCCGGAACTAAGATTATGGACTTAGGTACAGGCGGTGGTTTTCCGGGAATACCTTTAGCTATTATGTATCCTGACGTTGAGTTTTTATTGAATGATCGTATCAATAAAAAACTGACAGTAGGCAGAGAAGTAGCACAAGCTATCGGACTAAAAAATGTAAGCTTCCGTCATTGCGGTGCTGAGGAAATCAAAGAAAAGTTTGATTTCGTTGTCAGTCGTGCTGTAATGCCATTACCTGATTTAATTAAAATCATCCGTAAAAACATATCTAAAGAGCAACATAACGGAATACCAAATGGACTTATATGCCTGAAAGGTGGTGATCTGATTCAGGAATTGGCTCCTTACAGACGTGTTGCAATCATCGAAGATATCAAGGATTATTTCACTGAAGCATTCTTTGAAACGAAGAATGTTATTTATGTACCTCTTTAATCAAAGATAAAACTATGTTTATAAAAATATTTACGTTTAATCCCGTTAGCGAATGTACCTATCTGTTGTTTGATGAGCCTAGCAAAGAAGCTGTAATCATTGACTGTGGTGCATTTTATGATGAAGAGAAAGAAGAGTTGAGAGAATATATTGTAGATAATGGATTAGTTGTCAAATACATTCTCAATACGCATCTTCACTTTGATCATTGTTTCGGTGTTTCTTTTGCCACTCAGACATTTGGTACGTCAATGGGTGCAAATAAAGAGGATGCTTACCTTCTTTCTGCTTATAATGCTTCTGCTGCAAGATTTGGTATTCGCATTAACGATTCTGCTCCACGTATCGGATTTAACATTGAGGAAGGTATGAGCTTCAAATTTGGCTCTGAAGAACTACAGGCTTTGCATGTACCGGGACATACTCCGGGCAGTATTGCCTATTATTCGCCTACTTCAAAATGTGTATTTGTGGGTGATGCTCTCTTCAAAGGGAGTATCGGACGTACAGACTTACCTGGAGGCAATTTTGAACAGTTGATTGATTCAATTAAATCTAAGTTATTGCCTCTTCCTGAGGAAACAATTGTATATTCAGGTCATGGTGAATCGACAACAATAAAAGACGAAAAAAGATACAACATGTATCTTCGCCAATAAACAAAAGGAGGCAATTGCCTCCTTTTTTCAATATAATCAACCTTTATCATCAATGAAGAAATCATTTATTACTATTTATACTCTATTGCTGCTCGGATGCGGGTATTTACAGGCACAGAGCAAAGATCTGTTACCGGAAAAGTCATTTACTTCAGGCATTGAAGGTCCTGCTACTGACAAAGAAGGAAATATCTATGTCGTGAATTTCGAAAAAGAAGGAACTATCGGTAAGGTAAGTCCGGATGGAAAAGCTGAGCTTTTCGTAGAACTTCCGCAAACATCAATAGGTAACAGTATCCGTATTAATCGAGATGGACATTTAATTGTTGCAGACTATACCAACCATAATTTACTGGAAATAAACCCTGCTACCAAACAAATAAAAGTCTATGCTCATTCCGACAAAATGAATCAACCAAATGATCTCGCACTCTCTGCACTATCAGGTATAATCTATGCATCTGATCCAAATTGGAAAGAAAAAAAAGGACAACTTTGGGCAATCTATCCTGACGGAGGATGCAAACTTATCGAACCGGATATGGGTACAACCAATGGAATTGAACTGTCGCCCGATAATAAAACGCTCTATATTAATGAGTCTGCTCAACTCAATCTATGGAAGTACGATGTGGATTCAAAAGGCAAGTTATCTAATAAAAAACTAATCCATAAATTTGATGGATATGGTTTAGATGGAATGAAGTGTGATAAAAACGGAAATATCTATGTAACGCGCTATGATAAAGGAACCATCGAAGTATTAAATCCTCAAGGTAAAAAAATTAAAGAATATACTTTAAAAGGGAAACAGCCTTCGAATCTAACATTCAATCCGGATGAAACGAAACTGTATATTACTTTACAAGACCGGGGCACAATTGAAGTAATTAATTTAGAACAATAAAAAAGTCAATGAGAACACTATTTATTTTATGCCTGATGACCATTTACTCTTTTTCTGCTCAGGCTGCAAAGGTTGATACTGTTTCTGTTTACAGTCCGTCAATGAAAAAATATATCAAGAATGTAGTTATACTTCCTGAAAAAACAAACAAAGATATGCCGGTGGTTTTTATGCTACATGGCGCTGGCGGATCTTATAAAACCTGGACAGCAGGACCTTCACGAATTAAGGATTTTGTTGATCAATACGGTTTAGTTGTTATTTGTCCTGATGGTGCTGTTACAAGCTGGTATTTTGATAGTCCGCTGGATTCGACTATGCGATATGAGACCTATGTTGCCAAAGAGCTTACTCAATGGGCGAATGATAACCTTCCAATTTCAAAAGATCGTAAGAAAAGAGCTATTACCGGATTAAGCATGGGAGGACATGGAGCTTTTTATCTGGCTATCAATCATCCGGATCAGTGGGGGAATATTGGTAGTACAAGTGGGGGAGTCGATTTTCGTAACTTTCCGGACAGCTGGAACATAAAGCTCCGTATCGGTGAGAAAGATAAATATCCTGAAAACTGGGAAAACTACACCGTGTTCAATCATATTGATAAAATCAAAAAAGGTAAATTCAATATCTATGTCGATTGTGGAACAGAGGATTTCTTTTATCCAATGAATAAAGCCTTTCATGAACGCCTTTTGTATGAAAAAATTCCCCATGAATATACAGACAGACCTGGTGCACATAACTGGGATTATTGGAAAAATTCGATTTGTTATCAGCTAATGTTTTTTGCAGATAAAATGTCGCAAGAATAATGAACCGAGTATCCGGATAAACTGTTTAGGTAATACAAAACTAAATACATAGTCAAACCTAAACTTACTGATATGGATACAAATCAAGTTCCTTTTCACCTTTTATTTCCTGCTGTCTTATCCATCTCTTCTGCATTAGTTTGCTATACAATAGGCGTGTGGGGAGAACGAATTCAAAAAATACTTAAAGGATGGCATGTTTTATTCTTCATCTTTGGTATCTTGTTTGATATTATCGGTACTTCTTTAATGACACATATTGCAATCGTTACGGGTAAACATAATGAATTACATGCTGTTACCGGTATGATTGCCGTTGCATTGATGCTTGTGCATGCCACTTGGGCTGTATGGACTTATTATAGAGGATCCGAAAAAGCAAAAGAACACTTTAACCGCTTCAGTATTTTCGTATGGAGCTTTTGGTTAATTCCGTTCTTTGTAGGTATGTATATCGCAATGCATTAAGATATAAACAATGAGCCTCTGAATAGTTAACTATTCAGAGGCTCATTGTTTATATCATTCCCGTAGGGAACTATCCGGACTTAAATGACGAATAAAAAAGTCATATAACCTATTCAGCTCATATTTACCTCCCAGAGAATGTCCTCTGCCCGGCAAGTATAATTGCTCAAAATATTTATCTGCTTTTACCAAAGCATCTACAACCTGCAATGTCGATGCAGGATCCACATTATCATCTAACTCTCCATTGATTAATAAGAGATTTCCTTTTAACAAGTGGGCATTCTCCACATTAGAGGAAGTCAGATAGGAAGTATCAACAGGGTATCCCATCCAAAGTTCATTCCACCAGACTTTATCCATCCGATTGTCATGACAACCACAAAATGCTACAGCAGCCTTATAAAAATCATTGTAATGGAGCAGTGCCGACATTGCATTTTGTCCACCTGCAGACCAGCCATAAACACCTACACGACTGATATCCATATAAGGATATTTAGCCGCTGCTTCTTTTATCCACTTGATCCGATCAGGAAAACCGGCATCTTTCAGGTTCTTCCAGCAAACATCATGAAATTTCTTGGATCGGTTATTCGTTCCCATTCCATCAATCTTTACAACAATAAAGCCCAGATTAGTCAAAGCTGTTATACTTTCAAAAGGTCTTCCGAAATCTTTTTGTACAAAAGACCCGTGAGGGCCGGCATAAATATCTTCGATTACGGGATAGGATTTTGAGGGATCAAAATTGAAAGGTCTGTAAATAACACCCCATATATCGGTCTCATTATCCCGCCCTTTTGCTTTAAATACTTCGGGCTTAGTCCAGCCGTCAGCTAATAGTGAATCAATATTTGCTTCATCGATTTTCAGACAAAATTTCGGATCAGCAAACTTACGTACCTGAGATATCTGAGGCAGATCGGGTCTCGAATACCGATCGGTAAAATAAGTCCGGTTTGCAGAAACATCAATCGTATGATTCCCATTCTCGGGAGTTAAATCTTTGAAATTACGTCCATCAAAATCAACGCTGCAATAATGCTGATTGTACGGATCTTCCTGCTTATTTATACCGGAGGCCATAAAGTAAATCTTTTTACCTACTTCATCAACATGCTCAATTCTACGCACGACCCATTCACCTTTAGTCAATTGCTTACGCACTTGTCCGTTCGTTCCATCAATCAGATAAAGATGGCGCCAACCATCTCTTTCAGACAGCCAAAGAACTTCTGATCCATCATTAAGATCATATCGAAAATTATTAATATATGAAATAAACGTCGGAGATGTTTCTTCGATCACATTTCTTGTTCTCCCGCTTGTAGCATCTATTTCGCCAACAATATATCTTTGATGTCCTCTTTCATTGAATTCAAATGAGAAAGCCCGACTATCCTTACGCCATCCGGTAAAATACAGATCAAACTGACTCATATAAGGTGACATATCTATCGGGATATTAGCTAATGTCTCTACATCAAAAAGTGTAAGAAGCTTAACCGGCAAGGCATCTCCGGGTTTATTGTAATCTCTCCAGTGAATAACTGGTTGCAATTGATTTTTTGGAGCTGATTCGATTAAAGGAATCTTCCGGTTTTGTGTTTCTAAGATTTTATAAGCCATTAATTTCTTTGAATCCGGAGACCATTGAACATCTCCGGCATAGGGCATACCGGGAGATCCATCATAAGTCAATTGTATCGTCTTTTGATCTGCTATCTTTTGAATAAAGATATTGTTGTCACGAATAAATGCAAAAAAACGACGATCGGGCGAATATGATTTTACGAACTCTTTGTTTCCATTTTTCTGAGAAACTGCCTGAGAATCTTTTCTCAGATCATTATCCAAGAGATATTTTTCCATCGCTTTCTTATCCGTGAATGTCTGTCGGGAATTAGCTTCAATATCCAGTATATGGTATAATTGGCCATTGGGGCTGTTCACTGTAAACTGAATAACAGATTCCTTTACTGTCCAGGCAGGCGAATGAGCTATAGAATAAACCTTATTGGATAGTTTAAGTAGAGAATCAATACGTTGCGTATTGATTTGTTGAGCTGATGAAAAGCCAAAAGAAAGGTAATGCATACCCAAAGCTAGTGCAGCCAGATGTGTTATTTTCATTGCATTTAAGATTAATCAGTGATTTATATAAATCCAAAAATAATATAATCAATTCGATTTTCAGCCAAATCTGTCCAAAGAAACTATTTTAAAGAAATATCAAAAATATCAATTAGAAAGAATAAATAGACATTACATGTCATTATGTCATTTAAAAAACAACTCAAAATTCAAAGTAAACTGATCAGAAATAAATGTTAATTTTGCTGTTTTTAAACGCTACACTGTCTATAAAAAGACAAAATACAGTCTGTATCTTCACTTTACACTGCATCTCCGGATTTTCTCACTGTATTTTCAAATTTTCGCGGTGTATAAATAAATTTTCGCGGTGTATAAATTTCTTTTGATACGTATTAAAGTTTCCCCTGATACGTATTAAAAACAGAATAGGCTTACAGAAAAACCCCGATTACTTTTATATACTTAGTATACAACTTGTTACTAAAACACATTTCCTGCACGCATAGCTGTAATTATATACTGAAATATAATACAGCTCATTCTGAGCAATTAGCTAAAAACAAATTGTCAGCAAGAATAGATTTATAGAAGAAATATGACATTTCAGGTTAGTCTTACAAAGACTGAGGGAGTCCGAAAATAAAAAAAAGCTATCCGAAATATCGAATAGCTTTTTACTTAGTTGCGGGAACCGGACTCGAACCGATGACCTTTGGGTTATGAGCCCAACGAGCTACCACTGCTCCATCCCGCGATGTTTGTAATACAAATGTAGTGTATATATTTATATCCTCCAAATATATTTCGTAAACGGTATTTTGTTTAACATCCATTATATACTCAGGGCTCTTTCTGACATGGATCCCATTAGAATAAACTGAATCAGGAGTGAATATATCTGGTATATACTGAATTTAAAGCC
>JBOFIZ010000023.1:0-16350 GCA_051650425.1 Bacteroidales bacterium | reverse complement strand
ACGCCCTTTGAGTATTTTGAGCTGGATGGGATGTTCAATATTGGAGATAAGCAGCCTTTTTTAGGAGATATACGGATTACCGGATTGTTATTTGGGAAAACGCTGAAACCACATTGGTTGGTTGGAGGTTTTCAACAATATAGTTATATGAATTCAAATCAGACATCGAATTGTCTGAATAAGCAGGAAATACCCTTTAGAATGTCAGAGACAGCTGCTTTTGGTGCAGGCTCTGTCTGGGAAAAAGAGATAGTTCGGAATATACAAATGAGATCAGACTTGTATTTAACCGGTGTTTTGTTGGGAAGTTACTATTCTGATTATTATCGCTTTGGTAAACGTGATTATACGTATGGAAGCGGTTATAGTTATCGGGCAAATATCAGGTTTGATTTATGGAACAGAGTATCTCTTTTTGCCCAGACTGAAGGTGTTGAATTGTTTAATCCGCAATCATACCGCTGGAGCGAGACCCGGAATAAAGACCAATTGTATCTGAATATTCAGGGAGATCGTGGACGAAGTTTTATGACGAGGCAGCAAGCCAGTTTAGCTGTGGATATATGTAAAGGATTAGGTTTTACTTTTATGTATAATCATTATAACCGATTTATCAGAGAGTTAAATCCACATAGTTTGCGAATCGATTCGTATAATTTTTCAAGTAATGAAGTTCGACTGCAATTAAGTTATACGTTCAAATGAAAAGGAGAGAACCATCCGGGTCTCTCCTTTTTGCTTTTTGAACACAACTTAAAAACCAAAACCTAGTCTGCATATATAATTCCTGAATAATAATCTATTAGCCTCTTTATTAGTTAAACGTCTCATTAAAGCAATAACCGACAAAAAATATCATTTTTTTTTCAAAGGAGTGAAAAAACAGATGATTTAGTACTTTTTGACGAGGAATATTACCACATTTTCTTTTACTTTTGTCGATAATCAAAACCAGTAAATAATTCTTTAAACACAATGTTTTTATGAATAGTCAGATGAAATCGGAGAAATACAAGTTGTTATTCGTATGTTTAGGAAATATTTGTCGTTCTCCGACAGCTGAAGGGATCATGCTTGATTTGGTTGATAAAGCCGGTTTAGAGAATAAAATAGAGATTGATTCGGCAGGGACATATGGCGGACATGCCGGTGAGTTGCCGGATGCACGTATGCGTCAGCATGCATCTCGCAGAGGTTATAACCTGATCAGTCGTTCGCGGCAAATCAAGTCTCAGGATTTTGAAGAGTTTGATTTGATTCTGGCAATGGATGATAAGAATTATCAGAATTTGCGTGATATGGCTCCCGATATTGATGCTATGAATAAGATTCACCGAATGGTTGAATTTTGTCAGAAATCAACGCTGGATTATGTTCCGGATCCGTATTATGGAGGTGCCGAAGGATTCGAGCTGGTATTGGATCTGTTGGAAGATGCCTGTGAAGGATTGTTGAATGAAGTAAAACAAAAACTGTAATATTAAACGACTATGAAAGTTAGAATCATAAATAAATCGAAACACGAATTACCTCAATATGCTACTGCTCATGCCGCAGGAATGGATATCCGTGCAAATTTGAATGAGTCTATTACATTGGCTCCTTTGCAAAGATGTCTGGTTCCGACAGGTCTTTTTCTTGAAATTCCGGTTGGCTATGAAGCACAAATCCGTCCGAGAAGCGGTTTGGCTCTGAAAAAAGGAATTACAGTGTTGAATTCTCCGGGTACAATTGATGCGGATTACCGCGGAGAGGTAGGAATTATTTTAGTGAATCTGTCGTCTGAGCCATTCGTTATCGAAGATGGAGAACGTATTTGTCAGATGGTTGTGGCTGCACATGCTCAAGTTGAGTGGGAGTGCGTAGAATCCCTCGAAACTACCGATCGTGGTGAAGGCGGATTCGGCCATACAGGAAAACTATAATATCCCTCATTTAAACCTTTGAAACCAATGAAGAAAGTACCTATATATCTGCTACTCGTATCGCTTATCGCCGTTTTTGGTGTAAGTTGTAAATCGTCTAAACCCTTAGCGGCAACGACGACTGTGCCGGCTGCTTTTATTAATCCTTTGTCGGATGAAGAGAAGCAACGCGCTGATTATTATTTTATGGAAGGTATGCGACTGAAAGCTATTAATCAGCAGGATGCTGCATTCGATGCTTTTAACCGTGCTTTGGCAATTGATACGATGCATACGGCAGCTATGTACTCACTTTCTAATTATTATTTGCGTCTGAGAAATCCGATTAAGGCCTTTTCTCTTTTGCAGAAGTCGATTCAGTACGATCCGAATAACTACTGGTACCTTTATGCTGCAGCTAATCTGGCACAGCAACTAAATATGAATGAAGAGGCGATTGATTACTACAATCAGATCATGGCGACTCATTCAGATAAGCCGGAAATTATCTATTCGGTATCCGAGGTTTATGTTCAGATGGGTGAACTTGAAAAAGCAATTCAGACGCTCGATGTACTGGAGCAGAAGATGGGACCTATGGAAATGATTTCTTTACAGAAGTCTAAGCTATATATGACTTTGAAGCAAGAGGCTAACGCTAAAGCAGAAATAGATAAATTGATTACTGCCTATCCGAATGATATCCGCTATACATTGATGATGGGTGATATTGCGATGGATTCGGATAAGCGTGATATGGCAATGGAATACTATAACAAAGCAAAGGCTATTGATCCGAATGACGGGAGATTGCAGTTGTCATTGGCTAATTACTACTTTCGGGTAGGTCAGCAGGATTCAGCTGAGTTACAAATCAAACATGCGTTACATAATAAGGATCTGGAGATTGATGTGAAGATCGATATCCTTAAAGATTATCTTAAGACGCTGTATATGAAGAAGGAAAATACGCAGGAACGGGATAATCTGTTTGATATATTGTTTGAATCTTATCCACAGGAGAAAGAGCTGTTTAAGCTACAATCCAGTTATCTGATAACCGAGAAAAGATTTAAAGAGGCACAGGATCGATTGACTATTGCTGTAGGTCTTGACCCGAATGACAGGGAACTGTGGATGAGTTTACTGGATGTTTGTTTGCGATTACAAGAGTTTAACGAAGTGATTGCTACATGTCAGAAAGCTTTAATCTATTTTCCGAAGGATGGCGAATTTTACTACTATCAATCGATTGCTTTGGGTATCGAAGAGAAATATCAACAAGCTATTGATGTTTTGGATCAAGGTTTCGCCACAATGGATAAAAATAATCCGCGTCTGTTATCGGGTATGTACACACAGATGGGAGATTTGTATCACCAGTTGAAGGATCGCAAAAAGTGTTTTGAGGCTTATGACAAAGCTTTGGAATATTATCCGGATAACGCTTCCGTACTCAATAATTATGCTTATTTCTTATCATTGGATAAGGCAGATCTTTCGCGTGCAGAGCAAATGAGTGCTAAGGCTGTGAAACTTGAGCCTGAGAATAGCACGTTTCTGGATACGTATGCCTGGATTTATTTCCAGATGGAGAACTACTTTTTAGCAAAGTTCTATATGGAAAAGGCAATTCGTAACGGGGGAGACGAAAGTGATGTTCTTGTAGATCATTACGGAGATATCTTGTTTAAGAACGGCGATGTAGAAGGTGCACTTGAGCAATGGAAAAAGGCTTTGGAAATGGGTAATGAGTCGAAAGTGCTGAAAGAAAAAATTGAAAAGAAGACTTATATTCCGAATCCGGACGAAAATAACTAAACGACATAGAAAAACTAAACTAAATTGAGTATATGAAAACAGGATCTCAGAAGCTGTTTGTCTTTTTAATTGCTTTTACAACTTTATTTACAGCATGTAAGACAACAAAAGTTGGAAAGACACAACATGGAAAAGCGGGTGTTGAACGAATCAATCAGGCTATAGCCTCACAATTTCAATATGATTATTTTACATCTAAGGGTGATATTGAAATTGTTACAGGAACAAATCGTATTTCATCTAAAAGTGAACTGCGCATGGTTAAAGATGAGGCCATTCAATTGTCAGCTCAGCCAATTCTTGGAATTGAAGTTGCTAGATTGGGGCTTACGACGGATACATTGATTATATTAGACCGGATGGGTAAGCAGTATGTAGCTGAGTCTCTGACCCCGGTGAAAAGTTTATTGCCTAAAGAGTTGAATCTGGAAACTCTGCAAGCTTTACTAACCAATCAATTGTTTACAGCAAATGATAAAAAGCTACAGGCTTCAGATTTTACACGTAAGGAAGAAGGTAATAATTTGTTGCTTGGAACGAAAGGTAAAATAGTGAATTTTGAATTTACATTGAATCCTGAAGCGCGATTAACTCAAACAAATGTATTGACTAAAAACGGAAGTGTAATTGCGTCATGTTCTTATCATGACTTTAAAAGAATTGGTGACGGTCAGCTTTTCCCACATCAGATCAAGATCTCTTTTGTGTTAAAAGGTAAACCGTGTGAGCTGAAATTTCGTTTTGCTAATTTGAATATGAGTAAAAAGCCGGAAATAAACCTAAATGTTCCCGGTAAATATAAACAGCTAAAAGTAGATGATCTGCTCAAAATGATATTGAAAAATTGAGAAGGATCAGAAACTAAAGGAACAATAATTTAAAAAATCAGATGACTATCAGATTATTTATACTCTCTTTGTTTGCACTCCTCTGTATGCAAGGTTGGGGACAATCGCAAAAGCAGTTGAAAGAGCTTGAACGTAAAAGAAAAGCGGCTCTGGAGCAGATGGAAATTACGGATAATTTATTGCAATCGAATAAAAAAGATGCAGCAAGTACGTTGAACAAGATCCAGCTTCTCGGAAAGCAGATCGAGGTCAGACGTAGCTATATTGATGCATTAAATGGTGAGGTTGATGTGCTTGAGAAGCAGATTCGCAATGTCGATAGAGACGTAAAGGATTTGCAGTTTGAGCTCTCCATGAAAAAGCAGAATTATGCGAAGGCAATGCAAGGCATGAATAAGCGGAAGTCATCGTACGATAAACTGATGTTTATTTTTTCAGCCGATAATCTGGCTCAAACCTATCGTCGTATCCGCTATTTGCGTGAGTACTCGGTTTGGCGAAGAATTCAGTCTGAAGAAATTATGGAGAAGACTAAAGCGCTTGAGCAGAAACGTCTAGAACTTCAGAGCGCTCAAAAAGAAAAAGCGAAGTTGCTTGGTGAACGTGAAGTAGAGCGCAAGAATCTGGAATCGGAAGAACATAAGCAGAAAGAGGCTTCGAAAGAATTAAATAAAAAGAGAAAAGAGTTGCAGGCGCAGTTGAAAAAACAAAAGCAACAGGCCGAAGCTCTGAATAATCGCATTCAGCAGATTATCGAGGAAGAAGCCCGCCGTGCAGCTGAAGAAGCCCGTCGTGCGGCTGAAGCAAAACGTAAAGCAGCCGAGGCAGCCAGACGCAAAGCTGCTGCCGGAAGCAGTTCATCTGCTTCAGCCGAAAAGCCGTCCGCTTCTACATCGCAGGAGCGTGTTTCAGAGTCGAAGGGTGGATATGCAATGACCAAACAAGAACAGCAATTGTCGACAAACTTTGGTGCAAACCGGGGTAAGTTACCAATGCCTCTTCGTGGACGTTATGTTATTATTGGTCGTTTTGGAATCCAGCAAAGTAAGGATCATAAATATGTGCAGACAGAAAATAAAGGTATTGATATTCTGACGAATCCGGGTACAGAGGCAAGATCTGTTTTCAATGGTGTTGTATCAATGGTTTTTGTTGTTCCCGGCTTTAATAATACGGTAATGGTACGTCATGGTAATTACCTGACTGTCTACTCGAACCTAAGCTCTGTTTATGTGAAGAAAGGCGATAATGTCACTACAGGTCAGGCTTTAGGTGAGGTTTATTCGGATAAGGATGAAAACAATCGTACGGTTCTTCATTTCCAGTTATGGAAAGAAACGACCAAGTTAAATCCTGAATTATGGTTGAACAAGTAAAATAAATGACGATATGATTATTCCTAAATTAAAACATACGGAATCGAATAATTTCTTCTTGATGGCTGGTCCATGTGTTATTGAAGGAGAAGAAATGGCGATGGAGATTGCAGAAAAAGTAGTTGCAATCTCAAATAAACTACAGATCCCTTATATCTTTAAAGGATCTTATCGAAAAGCAAATCGTTCCAGAATAGACTCTTTCACAGGTATCGGAGACGAAAAAGCTTTAGAGATTCTTAAAAAAGTAGGCGATCGCTTTGATATTCCTACCGTAACAGATATTCATTCGGCAGAAGAGGCTGCAATGGCAGCGGAATATGCCGATGTACTCCAGATTCCGGCTTTTCTTTGTCGTCAGACCGACTTGTTGATTGCTGCAGCTAAGACAGGTAAGGTGATAAACATAAAGAAAGGTCAGTTCTTGTCTCCTGAGGCAATGCAGTTTGCCGTACAAAAGATCTGGGATTGCGGGAATCCGAATGCGATGATTACGGATAGAGGTACAACTTTCGGATATCATGATCTGATTGTTGATTATCGGGGTATTCCTCAAATGCAAAAATTCGACTGTCCTGTTATTCTGGATGTAACACATTCATTGCAACAACCGAATCAAACTTCCGGAGTGACCGGTGGTCTTCCTGAGCTGATCGAAACAATTGCTCGTGCAGGTGTGGCGGTCGGTGTTGACGGTCTATTTATCGAAACACATATGAATCCTTCGGTTGCTAAATCAGACGGAGCAAATATGCTTCGCCTGGATCTTCTGGAATCATTGATGGAGCGACTTGTGGCAATTCGTAAAACGATTACTTCATTCTGATGAAACGTATCGGATTATTATCGGATACACACGGATATTGGGATGATCGATATAAAGAATACTTTGCCGAATGCGATGAAATATGGCATGCCGGTGATATCGGTTCAGAAGATCTGATAGATAAACTCGAGCAAATCAAACCGGTTCGGGCTGTATATGGAAATATTGACAGTCATGCAACGCGTCTGCGATATCCACAGCATCAGAAGTTTACAATGGAAGGAGTAAAAGTCTGGATGACACATATCGGAGGATATCCGGGTAAGTACGAACCTTCTGTGAGCAAGCTGATTCATTACAATCCTCCCGGATTGTTTATATCGGGACATTCTCATATCTTGAAGGTAATGTCAGATAAACGTCTCGGGTTATTGCATATAAACCCCGGCGCCTCTGGTAAATACGGGTTTCATACTAAACGGACGCTTATCCGTTTTACTTTAGATAACGGAACGGTGAAAGATCTTGAAGTCATTGAACTTTCGTAGTATCAGGGCATAAAATAAAAGCATATAGAATGAGTTTCTGCTCTTTCTATATGCTTTTTTTGTTTTAACAGTTTCATTTTTTAATTGTTAATAAATACAATATATGTTCGTCATTGAGTTAGAATAAGTAACTTGCTTCGTAATTTCAAAACTTAGCAGTAATTTTGCTAAATAATAAGCACTTAAATAACAAAACTAATGATTGAGAATCTTTCAATTGCCATAAAAGCTGCCATAAAAGCAGGAAATGAAATAATGCGGGTTTATAATGATCCGAAATCAGACTTCCAGGTCGAAAAAAAAGCAGATAATTCTCCTCTGACGATTGCGGATAAAAATGCGAATGAGATTATAACTTCTCTTTTGGACCGCACAATGATTCCTATATTAAGTGAAGAGGGAAGAGAAATTCCTTTCGAAGAGCGTGCTAAATGGCCTGAATTATGGATTGTTGATCCATTGGACGGGACGAAAGAATTTATTAAAAGAAATGGTGAGTTCACTGTAAATATAGCTTTGGTTCGTGCGGGTATTCCTATGTTAGGAGTTATTTATCTTCCTGCAAAACAAATGATTTATATGGGCGTGGATGGAGTTGGAGCTTTCAAAGCGGAAGTGAAAAATCCGGAGACATTATATATCGTTGATGAAGTAATGGGTGCAGCGGTACGTATTCCTCAGACGGAAGAGCGTGATCATGTCGTGGTTGTGGCTTCTCGTTCGCACTTAAGTCCGGAAACGGAAGAGTATATTGCTAAAATTAAAGCTTCCGGAAAAGAAATAGACATGATTTCGAGCGGAAGCTCAATAAAGATCTGTTTGGTGGCTGAAGGTTCCGCTGATGTTTATCCACGCTTTGCTCCGACAATGGAGTGGGATACAGCTGCCGGTCATGCGATTGCACGTGCAGCAGGAAAAGAAATTTATCAAATCGATGAAACAACACCATTGGTTTATAATAAAGAGAATCTATTGAACCCTTGGTTTATAGTAAAGTAAAACAAAGTGAGACGAAGGATCCGAAATAAATAATGGAATTTGAATCAATAGTAGTTTTAGTTGTCCTTTGCGGCTTGATAGTCACTTTGGCTTTAGATAAAATGCGCCCGGGATTATTGTTTTTCTCGGCCGTTATTTTACTGATGCTGACAGGAACAATTACAGCGCAGGAAGCTCTGGCTGGTTTCAGTAACAAAGGAATGATTACTGTAGCTATCTTGTTTCTGGTCAGTGAAGGGGTAAGACGTTCCGGGGCTTTGAATAAAATCATTCGAATGATCCTTCCTTCAAAGAAAGGAACTATCGGTGGCTCTCTGACTCAGATTTTGCCACCTATTGCGGGAATATCGGCCTTTTTAAACAACACTGCAGTTGTGGTTATTTTTGCTCCTATCATTAAGAAATGGTCTGAGCATATTAATATGCCTGCCACAAAATTTCTGATACCGCTCTCTTATGCAACTATTCTGGGAGGGACCTGTACGTTAATCGGTACATCAACCAATCTGGTTGTAAACGGGATGATTGTCGATCAGGGTTTCAGAAGTTTGGGTTTGTTTGAGTTAGGGAAAGTCGGATTACCCGTAACGCTTGTCGGTATGGTCTATCTGATCGTTGCATCTAAATGGCTTTTACCAGGAAAGATGACTTCGGCTGATCAGCTGGCTGACCGCAAAGAGTATGCGTATAATATGAATGTATTGCCAGGCAGTATGTTTGTGGGACAGATCATTGAAAACGGAAAGTTAAGCCTGCTTCAGCAGTTTGAGGTTCGTTCATTGATTCGTGATGGAGAACATATTCTGTTAGAACAGGTGCGTACATCAATCCGTGAAAACGACCAGCTTGTACTGGGAGGTAAACACGGTTCTTTAGCTCAATTGGTCGCAACTGAAGGAATTGAGTTCAATTGTCTTTCTGATTTGGAGCGTGATTTCGTATCCAAGAAAGCTATAAAACAAGTAGAGGCAGTATTAGGACCCCGCTTTCCGGGTATCGGAAAAACGTTGGGCGAGTTTGACTTCTACCGTCACTATGGAGCCGTAGTTATGTCCGTACACCGCAATGGTGAAATAATCTCGGTCGGATTAAGTGACCTGGTACTGAAGGAAGGCGATAATCTGGTTGTATTGACAGACGGAACCTTTATTCCGACCTGGGGAGATTCGTCAGTCTTTCTTTTGTTATCCGATGTGGGAGATTTTTCCATACCGGGAAATAAAACACAGCGATGGATCTCTGTCGGACTGGTAGTTTTGATGATTATCGGTGCAGCACTAGGCGAATTTCTGCCTAAAATGGACGGAGTCAAATTCGATATGTTCTTTTTTGCAGCCTTCACAATGGTAATAATGGCCTGGACAAAGATTATACCGACTCAGAACTATACGAAATTCATAAACTGGGATATTCTGATAACGATTGCCTGTGCATTCGGAATCAGTAAAGCCATGATGAATTCGGGAATAGCCGATTCAATTGCACATCAGATTATATCTATAGCTTCAGGGTACGGACCATTTGCGATTCTGGCAGCAGTTTATATTATAACCAATATATTTACAGAAGTCATTACGAACAATGCGGCAGCGGCTTTATGTTTTCCTATTTCACTATCCGTAGCAAATCAAATGGGAATCGATCCGACTCCGCTTTTTGTGACGATATGTATAGCGGCTTCTGCAAGTTTTGCGACACCGATCGGGTATCAGACAAATCTGATTGTCCAGAGTGTCGGGAACTATAAGTTTTCTGATTATCTCAAGATAGGTATCCCACTCAATATTATAGTATTTATTCTATCGATCATCCTGATTCCGATGATTTGGGAGTTTTAGAAACCGAAATAAAAGAAACCGAAATAAACAGTTTATGAACGAAAATCATATTTATCCAATCTTTGACCGTATGTTGCAACGTAGCGATCGTGAAGATTTGCTTAACCAGAAAGGCTTGATGATCTGGTTTACGGGTCTTTCCGGATCAGGGAAAAGTACGTTGGCTATTGCTTTAGAGAGAGAACTTCATCAGCGCGGAATCTTATGCCGTATTCTGGATGGCGATAATATACGTTCCGGAATCAATAATAACCTGGGATTCTCGAATGAAGATCGTATTGAAAATATACGTCGTATTGCCGAGGTATCTAAATTATTTGTCGATACCGGAGTAGTAACATTAGCTGCTTTCATCAGTCCTACAAACGATATTCGCAAGTTGGCAACTGATATTATCGGGAGTGATGATTTTATTGAAGTATTTGTGGATACTCCTTTGAGTGTTTGTGAAGAACGAGATGTAAAAGGTCTGTATAAAAAGGCGCGTGCGGGCGAGATAAAGGAATTTACAGGTATCAGCTCTCCATTCGAAGCACCTGAAAATCCTGATTTAAATATAGATACTTCAGCACAAAGTCTGGAAGAGTCAGTTAAACAACTGCTTGCCTATATTTTACCCAAATTAAATAGAAACTAATTACACACTTATCATAATGTCTGATTACAATTTAAGCCACTTACGTCAGCTCGAAGCTGAATCGATTCACATTATCCGTGAAGTGGTAGCTGAATTTGAAAATCCGGTGATGCTTTACTCAATTGGTAAAGACTCTTCGGTGATGGTGCGTTTAGCAGAGAAAGCATTTGCTCCTGGTAAAGTACCTTTTCCTTTAATGCATATCGACTCGAAATGGAAATTTAAGGAAATGATCGATTTCCGTGATCAGTATGCTAAAGAGCATGGATGGGATTTGATCGTTGAACATAACGAAGAAGCTTTCAAAGCAGGTGTAGGGCCTTTTACTCACGGAAGTAAGGTTCATACTGACTTAATGAAAACAAAGGCATTACTTGCAGCTTTGGATAAACATAAGTTTGATGCAGCTTTCGGTGGCGCAAGACGTGATGAAGAGAAATCTCGTGCGAAAGAGCGTATTTACTCTTTCCGTGATAAGTTTCATCAATGGGATCCGAAAAACCAACGTCCTGAATTGTGGGATATCTATAATGCAAAAGTGCACAAAGGCGAATCAATCCGTGTATTCCCTCTTTCGAATTGGACAGAGTTGGATATTTGGCAATATATTCGTCTGGAGAATATTCCAATCGTTCCTTTATACTATGCAAAAGAGCGTCCGGTTGTAAACATGGATGGTAATTTAATCATGGCTGATGATGATCGTATGCCTCAGGAGCTACGCGATAAAGCCGAAATGAAAATGGTTCGTTTCCGTACATTGGGTTGTTATCCGCTTACGGGTGCAATTGAGTCGGAAGCCGATACAATCGAAAGTATTGTGGAAGAGATGATGACGACAACTAAGTCTGAACGTACGACTCGTGTGATCGATTTCGACCAGGAAGCGAGTATGGAACAAAAGAAACGTGAAGGTTATTTCTAAGATTCAAAGTCAAAGCAAATGAGTACAAAATTAAATATTACAGAGTTTCTTGATCAGGACGAAAAGAAGGACCTTCTTCGTCTGCTTACAGCCGGCTCGGTTGATGATGGTAAATCAACATTGATCGGACGTTTGTTGTTTGACAGTAAGAAACTGTACGAAGATCAGTTAGATGCACTTGAGCGTGACAGCAAGCGTGTAGGAAATGCAGGTGAAAACATTGATTACGCACTTCTTCTTGACGGCTTGAAAGCAGAGAGAGAACAAGGGATTACGATTGATGTTGCTTACCGTTATTTCTCTACGAATAAACGTAAGTTTATTATTGCCGACACTCCGGGTCACGAACAATATACGCGTAATATGATTACGGGAGGTTCGACTGCGAACCTTGCGATCATTCTGGTTGATGCACGCACAGGTGTCATCACACAAACACGCCGCCACTCTTTTTTGATTTCTCTTTTAGGAATTAAACACGTAGTTCTGGCGGTTAATAAAATGGACTTAGTAGACTACAGTCAGGAGGTTTTTGATAACATCGTTGCTGATTATCGTAAGTTTGCTGAACCTCTTGGTATTCCTGATATTCATTGTATTCCATTATCAGCCTTAAACGGGGATAATGTGGTAGAATTGTCAGATAATATGCCTTGGTATCAAGGAACACCTTTGTTGGAGTATATCGAGACGATCAAGATTGATGCTGATCATAACTTCAAAAGTTTCCGTTATCCGGTGCAGTACGTGCTTCGCCCGAATCTTGATTTCCGCGGATTCTGTGGAAAAGTAGCTTCAGGGGTTGTACGTAAAGGCGACGAAGTTATGGCATTGCCTTCAGGACGTGTGTCACGTGTGAAAGGGATCCATACTTACGAAGGAGAAATAGATTACGCTTTCCCTCCGCAGTCAGTTACGATTACGCTGGAAGATGAAATCGACGTTTCACGCGGAGAAATGTTGGTGCATCCGAATGATCTGCCTCGTGTAGAACGCGATTTCGAAGCGATGCTGGTATGGATGGATGAGAATGCAATGGATCCGAATCAACAGTTCTTTATTAAACATACAACCAATCTGAGTCGTGTTCGTATTGACAATATCCAGTATAAGGTAGATGTAAATACAATGGAACAATCGGCAACGGATCATTTAAGTCTGAACGAGATCGGTCGTGTAACCTTTACATCAAACAAACCTTTATTCTTTGATCCGTATAAGGAAAATAAGAGCTGTGGTTCATTTATTCTGATTGATCCGATCACGAATAACACTTGTGCCGTGGGTATGATTATCGATAAAGTAGATAATTCCCGCAAAACTGTGTTAAGTGAAGCTGAGATTGCTGAAATGCGTAAAGGCTTTTCTTCAATTAAGCCTAATGATCGTGAGGCGCAATTAAATCAGAAAGGATGTACGTTCTGGTTCCACGGCGCTGATCGTGCTTTCGTGAATGAGGTCGCATTTACAATGGAAAGAAGATTGTTTGATGCCGGGAAAACAGTTGTCGTACTTCCTTCAGGTCAGAACATTATTCAGTCAACAATCTTGTTCAATATTATGAATGAGCAGGGTATTATCGTAATCAGTACTTCAGATGCTTTGTCAGAAGAAAACGAAACGATGATTGATGATATGAGTAATAAAGAGCGCATGCATGTTCTGACTGTTGATGCATCTTTAATCGGAAATGATTATGCTGCATATTTGAAAGAATTGACAAATGCCGTAAATGAACTAATCCAAGTCGATTAAAAAGAATGGGAAAATTAAAATTTCAGGATTTGCCGATTACTCCGCTTGTAGGTGCTCACTGGAGTACTTTCAACGAGATTATGAAAAATCGTCAGATCGATAAAAATTATAAGAAGAAGTATTATCTGACAAAAGGTATCTGTCGTATTCTTAGTTTACTGGCTCCGCTGGAAGAACGCAAATACAAGAAGCTTTTAGCAGATAAGCCTCTGGAGATGGATCCGGTTTTTATCTTAGGACACTGGAGAAGCGGTACGACCTTTGTTCATAATGTTCTGTCTTGCGATAAACATTTTGGATATAACACGACTTACCAGACTGTATTTCCGAATCTCGTTCTTTGGGGACAAGGATTCTTTAAAAAGCAGATGGCTTGGTTGATGCCCGATAAACGTCCGACGGACAATATGGAATTAAAGGTAGATTTGCCACAGGAAGAGGAATTTGCTCTTTCTAATATGATTCCTTATACGTATTATAACTTCTGGTTCCTACCGAAATATACGCAGGAATACAGCAAACGTTATTTGCTTTTTGAAGATTTGACTCAGGAAGAGAATAAGGTATTTAAGGATGCTTTTTTGAAGCTGATCAAAATATCATTGTGGAATACAAAAGGAACACAATTCCTTTCAAAGAATCCACCGCACACAGGGCGTATCCCGCAATTGCTGGAGATGTTCCCGAATGCGAAGTTTATCTATCTGGCTCGTAATCCTTATACAGTGTTTGAATCGACTCGTAGCTTCTTCACAAATACGATTCAGCCATTGAAACTTCAGGATATATCTGAACAGGAAATTGAAGATAACATCTTGAAGGTTTATACGGACCTTTTCAATAAGTACGAGAAAGACAAAGAGCTGATTCCTGCAGGGAATCTGATCGAAGTGAAATTCGAAGATTTCGAAGCAGATGCAATGGGTATGACTGAGAGAATCTATCAGGAGTTGAATATTCCGGGATTAGAGGAAGCTCGTCCGGCTATTGAAAAGTATTTGTCTAAGAAAAAAGGATACAAAAAAAATCAGTATAAATACGATGATCGCACAGTAGAGCTGGTTAATAAAAACTGGGCTTTTGCTTTAGATCGTTGGGGATATGATTTGAATAAATAACAAAAGAGAGGCACTCGGAGATTAATTCTGAGTGCCTCTTTTTATATTTTTCTTTAAACTGATAGGGTTTAGAAAAGTTGTTTAAACTTTTTAGGAACAGGAGTTGAAAAGTACATCTCTTTTCCTGTTGTAGGATGAATAAACGCAAGCTCACAAGCATGTAAACCCATACGTCTGATCGGATTCATTTTAGAACCGTATTTGTCGTCCCCGACAATAGGATGTCCGATTTCCTGCATATGTACACGGATCTGATTTTTCTTACCTGTGTCAAGCTTAACCTGTAGCATAGAAAAACTGTCATTCCATTTAATTGTACGGTAATGCGTAACAGCTAATTCTCCGTCATCCGGATCTTTGCTGGAGTGCATCTTCATACTTTTTTTATTCTCCCACATGTAAGACGAAATCGTATCTTCACGTTTTTCTAAGCTGCCTTCAACAACAGCCAGATAAGTACGCTCAGTAACCATTTTATCCCAGTTTTTCTGCATTTTTTCCTGTACTTGCTGCGATTTAGCAAACATCATCAGACCTGAAGTATCACGATCTAATCTGTGAAGTACGAAAATACGGTTACGAGGATCTTCTGCTTTTACATAGCTTGAAAGCGTACTGTAAGCAGTAAGTTTCTTTTCTTTATCTGTAGCGATCGACAAAACACCAGCTTCTTTATCAACAACGATAACATCGCGATCTTCATATACGATTTGTAATCCTTTTACAATCGGTTTGCGGTGTGATGGTTCACCGATAAATACCCAGTCTCCAACATTTAAAGCAAAGTTAAACTGGGATACTGTTTGTTTATTCACACGTATTTGTTTGTGTGAAAGAAGTGATTTTACAGAGTTACGGCTTTTGCCCGGAAACATCTTCATCAGGAAAGTCATCAATTCTGAAGCTTCTCTGACCTCAAAACACAATTCTTTACCCGGATTCTTTTTTTTATTTTTGTTCATTGTCTTTATATATTCTCATTTCGCACTGTTTACAGTCAAATTCAAGACGTAAACGAGTAGATTTATTTACCAAATACAGAGGCTCTTTGAGCTTCTCCTTATTCCCTTTTATTTTCGAACAGCAACCTAATGAATAGCGGATACAATGCTTCATAAACATAAGTGGCACGTTCTCTTGCGATTGAATCTCAAAAGCAGGTTGAATACGTGTAAAACCTCTTTGCTCATAAAAGGCTTTCGCTGCATTATTCGAAACATTACCCAGATAACTAAGCTCTTTTTCCTCAGATGCAGTGCTGATGACCGGTTTTTTGCGTAAATCGCGCAAGCTTTGCGGATAGGTCATCCGTCTGGCTTCGATTAATTTATCTATCAACTGTCTGCGCCAATCTGCTAATTTAGAAGCCGGAAAAAAGAACTCTTGCGAAAAATCAATCTCGACTGTTTCTGCTGCGAAAATCGTTGTTCCGAGTTTGGATAACTGATCGGTTATATTTTTCGTCTGAGGCTTTTGTGCTGTTTGTTTTTCTTCCTGCATGACAAGAGTTACACGTACACCATCACTATCTGTTGCTTCGAGTGTAAATCCAAATGGATTCTCCTTTAGTGAAATACAGATCGGTATTCTTCGTTCCGCTGTTTTCTTTGACAAGATTTTCTCGAACTCATGATCGAAGTTGCGATATAACTTAGCACCTTTGGCAAATGGAATTGCTTTCATTTCGGGTGAAAGGAATATGCGATTATCTTCGACGCGATTCGCGCGGAATCCGAAAAATTCTTCCCGGTCATTGATGAAACAAAATCCGTCTCCATTGTTTAATACTGTTGTACCAGCGACAACAATACTTCC